>NZ_JBEPNE010000007.1:0-288783 GCF_040546125.1 Pseudomonas sp. UYEF17 | reverse complement strand
GTGTTGGTGCGGTTTTGTGTCGCTATTGGGCCGCAAAGCGGCCCCGGCGATATGTGCTGCGCAGCTGAAGTCCTGGGGGCGCTTCGCACCCCTTTCGCGACACAAGGCCGCTCCTACAGAACCGCGCAGGGTCAGTAAGCCATGCTCCAGGTCAGGGTGTAGGTACGCCCGCGCCCTTGGTAGTCATACAGGTAAGCCGGCCCGTAAGTCGGCGAGTAGAACAGCGTCGCACGCTGCCCCCAGACCGTGCTGTACTGCTTGTCCAGCAGGTTCTGGATGCCGGCGCTGAAGGTGCCGAAGCCGGTGTCCTGGCTGCCCAGCAGGTCGAAGGTGGTATAGCCGTCGATCTCGTGGTCGGCATCGTCCTTCAGGCTGAAGGCATGGTTGGCCTGCAGCCGTGCACTGCGGCCATCGCCCTTCCAGCCGACGAACGCTGTAGCCTTGGACAACGAGGCATAGCGGGCATCGCGCTTGATCCAGCCACCATCGACATCCTCTTCCTCTGAGCGGGTCAGGTGCAGGGTGCCACCGGCTTCCCAGCCGGTCTGGAAGTGCCGGGTCAGAGCGCCCTCAAAACCGAAGTCGCGGCTTTTCTGGTCTTCCACATTGATGGTCAGGGTCTGCGAGTCGACGTTGATGATCTTGTCCGACCAGATGTAATACAGCGCCGCCTGGGCATCCCAGTCCAGGTCGGCATAACGCCAGCCCAGCTCCACCTGGCGGCTCTTGATGCCGGCCAGCGGGTTGTCGGCCACGCTCAGGCCGGGCTTGCCGTAGTACTTGGCCGGGTCGGGCAGGTCGAAGCCTTCGCCGTAGTTGGTCCATACCTGGTGGCCATTCTTGAAATCGTAGATGGCACCGACGTTGAACAGGTTGACCTGGTAATCGTTGCTGCCACCCGGCACACCCTTGAAGTCGCTGACGTCCACATCCATCTGCTGGCGCCGGGCGCCGCCGGACAGGGTCAGGTTATCGGTGGCATGCCAGTCCAGTTGGGCGTACACCGACACGCCATCGACCCGGTAGCTGGGGTAGCGTGCGGCCTTGCTTTCCTTTTCCAGCTCCAGGCCACCCGACTCGGACGACGTCTGGGCGTTGAAGGTGGTCTGTTCGGCATTGAAGCGCTCGCGGTCCAGGTCAACGCCGTAGGTCAGCTTCAGCGCGTCCCACTGCTTGGCGAACAGGCCCTTGAGGCTGGTGACTTCGAAGTTCTGCTGCGAAGCGGCGAAGTACACCCCGCGCGAGCCGGTGGGCGTGGCGCGGTTGTAGTACGGGAACGGGTAGAAGTTGTCGTCTTCCTTGCGGTACGAGGCCTGCAGGTAGAAGTCCTGGCCCAGCACGTCGGTGTGGTGGTAGTTGGCGTTCAGCAGCAGGCGCCGGGTGCGCGGCTCCAGGTCCGACGAGTAGCCGCTGCGCAGCTCGGCGTCTTCAAGATCGGATGGGGCGTTGTGGTTCAGGTTGGGGAAGTAGATACCGGTGCTGCCGTGGTTGCCCGAGTCATAGTACTGCGCCAACAGGTCGAGGCTCTGCTGGTCGTTCAGTTGCATCCCCAAGGTGCCGAGCACGTCGATGGTGCGGTTGTACTGCAGGTCGGTCTGGGTGTTGTCGATGAAGATCTGGTCGCCGGCGCCATCGTAGAAGGCTTCGTTCTGCTCGCCGGAAACCCCCAGGCGGGCGTTGAACCGCTCGTTGCCGCCACTGATCGACTGGGCAAAGCGGGTGGCCAGGTCGTCGCTGTTGTTGAAACCGCTGCTGGCGCCGAGCTGGGTCTCGAAGCGCGCCGGGCCGGGTTCACCCTTTTTGGTCACGATGTTGATGATGCCGCCGGTGGCGCCGCCGCCGTAGATGGCACTGGCGCCAGACAGCACTTCGACGCGCTCGACGTTGAACGGCGAAATGCTGTCGAACTGGCGCGACAGGCCGCGCGAGCTGTTCTGGCTGACCCCGTCGATCATCACCAGCACGTTGCGCCCGCGCATGTTCTGGCCGTAGTTGGTGCGGCCTTCCGGCGCCAGGTCGAGGCCTGGCACCAGCTTGCCGATGGCTTCCTTCAGGCTGACGCCGCTGTCGATCTGCTCGCGCAGCTGCTGTTGGTCGACCACCCACACGGTGCCGGGGATTTCGCTGATCGCGGTGCTGGTGCGCGAGGCCACGCTGACCTCGATCGGCTTGAGGTTGACCGCCTGCGGCGCGGCGTCGGCCTTGCGCAGGGTCACCGTGCGGGCATCGCTGAAGTGCCAGCTCATGCCGCTGCCGGCCAGCAACTGCTGCAGGGCCTGCTCGATGCTGTAGCTGCCCTGCAAGGCCGGGCTGGCCTGGCCGGCGACGTCGCCGGTGGTGTACAGCAGGTGCAGGCCGGCCTGGTCGGCGAAGGTGGTCAGGGCCTGGTCCAGCGGCTGGGCCGGCAGGTCGAGCTGGACCAGGCGGGCCTGGGTCTGGGCCTGTTCGGTGGCGGTCGAGGCAAACGCCTGCAGCGGGCCGACCAGCATGGCCAGGGCACTGCAGGACATCAGGGCATGGTGAAGCGGACCGCGGCGGCGGTGCAAGGGCTTGAGCATCAGAGGCACGAATGAGCTTCCTGACAAGTCGTAAATGAGAATTGGTTGCTGATCAGTCCCACTACGACGATCTGACTTGCAGGAACTTGCAGTGCCAAATGGAAAATATTTTTTATTTCTGTGCCGGCCTCTTCGCAGCACAAGGCTGCTCCTACAGGGATCGCAGTTCGCTGTAGGAGCAGCCTTGTGCTGCGAAGAGGCCGGCACAGGCGAATCAATGAACCACGGCCAACCACGGCAGGTAGGTCACCTTCAGCCCATAGCGCTGCTCAAGGGTCCGCAACAGGGCCTCCGGCTCATCGAGGTCGAACACCCCGCTGACCTCCATCGCCGCCAGCTTGCTATCGGACAACACGATCCGCCCATGCCGGTAACGCTCGAGCTCCGCCAGCACCTGCCCCAGCGGCTTGCCGTTGAAGATCAGCTTGCCGCGCTGCCAGGCCATCTGCGTGCCGGCATCGGCCGCTACTGCCAGTTCATGCTCGCCAACCTTGGCTTCGCCATGTGCCAATACCACGCGGCCATCGCGACGCACGCTGAAGGTGGCCGCACTCCCCTGCACCCGCTCACCGGCCGTATCGACCACAAAGGGCCGTGAATCATCGGTGGTCTCGAACAAGGCTTCACCAGACTCCAGGACCACCCGCCGCTCACGGTCGCTGAACACTACGCTCAGGGCAGTGGCGCTGTTCAGCGTCACCCGCGTGCCATCGGCCAGGGTCACTACCTGCCGCTCACCCACCCCGGTGTGGTAATCCGCCAGCAGCACCGGCGCCTGCTGCCAACCCGCCACAGCAACGGCCAACACCAGCGCCGCAGCCACGCCCGCCTGTTTGAGCCAGTTGCGGCAATGGCGCAGGGCCTGGCCGATGTATTTCGCCACCATGCTTTCGGAAACCCCCAGGCGTTGCGCGATCTGCGCCTGGGTCAGGCCGTCGACGCGGTTGAGCAACAGCGCCTGGCGGGCATTGTCGGACAGCTGCAGCAGCGCCTGATCGAGGATCTGCAGGCGCTCCCGGGCCAGCAAGGCCGCTTCGGGGGCCGGCGCCGGGCAGGCCACCTCACCTGCCCGCTCGCTGTCGTCGTGGCTGGCGGCAATGCGCTGCTCGCGGCGCAAGGCATCGATCGCCAGGTTGCCGGCCACGCGGAAGATGAAACTGCGCGCGTGCAGCACCGGCACCGCCTGCTGGTCGATGTTCACCAGCCTCAGGTAGGTTTCCTGCGCGACGTCGGCAGCGCGCTGACGGTCGCTCATGCGCCGGGTCAGGAACTGCAGCAGGTCGTCGTAGTGCTCCTGGAAACTTGCCAGCAGGCCCGACGCGGGAGAGGTCAGCATGGGTTTGGGAACGGCCAGTAGGAGAAGTTATCGGGCGTTAATGAGAAACAGTATCTTTCATCTGGGCGGAGACTTTCAACGCCGACGCGTATTTGCCACACTGCCCATTCGCCCACTCTGGCAAGGTCGCACCCCATGGCTGCCCGTCTGCACCGCTACGCCCGCCTGTTCCTGGTCCTGCTGCTGGCCTGCGGCCTGGGGGCCTGTGCGCTGTTCCAGGCACACGACCCGGTCAATATCAGCGTAATCGGTATCGAGCCGCTGCCCGGGCAGGAGCTGGAACTGCGCATGGCGGTGAAGATGCGGGTACAAAACCCCAACGAGGCGCCGATCGACTACAACGGCATCGCCCTGAACCTGGAAGTGAACGGCCAGCCGCTGGCCGCCGGGGTCAGCGACCAGCAGGGGCACATCGGCCGTTATGGCGAAGCGGTGGTCGTGGTGCCGGTGAGCATCACGGCGTTTTCCTTCCTGCGCCAGGCCTATGGGCTGGGCCGGGTGGACTCGTTGCAGGGCCTGCCCTATGTGCTGCGCGGCAAGCTGGCCGGCGGGCTGCTGGGGACCGTGCGCTTTACCGACGAGGGCAAGCTGGACCTGCCCAAGGGCGCCTACTGGTAGGCGCCTGGCGGGGTGTAATCAGCGGTTGGCGCTGGCTGCGGCCATCAGCTTGTTGACTTCGCTGCGCACCATGTTGGCGTATTCGGGCGGCGACATGCCATCCAGCTCGGCGCGCACCCACTCGGCCCATTTGCCTTTGCGCCGTGGTTTTTCGGCGATCAGCCGCGCCGCTTCGCCCTTGGCCTTGCCCAGGTTGTTCTGCCACAGCTCGAACAGCCGGGCCTTCTCTGCCTCGATCTGCGCCCGTTCCTCGAAGCTCATGTTGGCCAGATTGAAACTCATGAAGGGTACCTGCAGGTTTGAAAATGGCCGCTATCTTACACCCAGGTACTGCAACAGCCCAAAGCCGCCGCAACTTTCCCGACGCGCCGGCATCCATTGTTCAAACCACACCATCGACGAGGACGAGTTCATGGCCCGGAAAAACGCCGCGCTGGCCGACAGCGATCAGATCAAGGACCAGGTATTCAGCGAACTGCAGGCGCTGATCGAAGAATCGGAAAGGCTGCTGAACGACAGCGCCGCCCTGGTGGGTGACGAGGCGGAAACCCTGCGCGCGCAGGTAAGCCTCAAGCTACGCCAGGCGCGCCATGCCGCCGACAAGGTGCGTAGCAAGGCGCAACCGGTGGTGGAGGCTACCCAGGACTACATCGGCGGCCACCCGTGGCAGACCGTGGCCATTTCCGCCGGCCTCGGGCTGGTGGTCGGCCTGCTGCTGGGCCGCCGTCACTGACGCCTGGGCCGCCTGGTGCGAATCAGGCGGCCTGCGCCATCGGGATACCGCTGTGGAAGCGCAGCTCCTGGTCCGGTGACTGGATCAGCTCCACCTCCGCTGCACGCACCAGTTCCACCCGGCGGGCAATGTCTGCTTCATCGCCGTAGTTGTGCGCCAGTTTCAGGTACCCCTGGTAGTGGCGCGCTTCGCTCTTCAGCAGGCCGTGGTAGAAGCGGCCCAGCTCCTCGTCCAGGTGCGGTACCAGCGCGGCAAAGCGCTCGCAGCTGCGCGCCTCGATGAACGCCCCCACCACCAGCGTATCCACCAGCTTGACCGGCTCGTGGGCGCGCACCAGGCGCCGCAGCCCCGACGCATAACGCCCCGCCGACACCGGGCGCAGCGGCACACCGCGACGCTTCATCAGGCGCAGCACCTGCTCGTGGTGCACCAGCTCCTCGCGGGCCAGGCGCGACATCATGTTGATCAGGTCGAGGTGGGTGTTGTACTTGGCGATCAGGCTCAGGGCGGTGCTGGCAGCCTTGAATTCGCAGTTCTTGTGGTCGATCAGCAGGGTTTCCTGGTCGGCGAGCGCCGCTTCGATCCAGGCGTCTGGTGTCGGGCAACCAAGAAAGGCGTCGATTTCGGGGATCAGGGACATGAGCGTGCAACCACAAAGAACAGGCAGGGCCGGCGATTATACCGGCGGCGGCGGGCGGCGCCAGTGACTATGCTTGATGTACATCAAGCGCCAGCGGGGGAAGCGCCGACTATAGTCAGGCATTGGTCGCCACCTTTGAAGGGAGTTAACGCCCATGCAAGCCGTCCGCAGCATCCTCGTCGTCCTCGACCCCGAGCACGCCCACAGCCGGGCACTGACCCGGGCCAAGCTGATCGCCGGTGTCACCGGCGCGCGCCTGCACCTGCTGATGTGCGACAAAAGGCATGACCACAGCGCGCTGCTGAGCCTGCTGAGCAGCCAGTTGCATGATGACGGGTACGACAACGTCACCCATGAGGAGGCCTGGCGCGACAACCTGCACGACACCATCATCTACGTGCAGCAGGCCGAGGGCTGCGAGCTAGTGATCAAGGAACACCGCCCGGACAACCCGCTGAAAAAGGCCCTGCTCACCCCCAGCGACTGGAAGCTGCTGCGCCAGTGCCCGTGTGCCGTGCTGATGGTCAAGAGCGAGCGGCCGTGGACCGGCGGCAAGGTCCTGGCTGCGGTGGACGTGGGCAACCAGGACGAGGACCACCGCCGCCTGCATGCCAGCATCATCGACCATGGCTATGACATTGCTGCGCTGGCCAAGGGTGAGTTGCACGTCATCAGCGCCCATCCGTCGCCGATGCTGTCGGCATCGGACCCGGTGTACCAGCTGAGCGAGACCATCGAAAAGCGCTACCGCGAGGCGTGCAAGGCATTCCAGGCAGAGTACGACATCAGCGAAGACCGCTTGCATGTGGCCGAAGGGCCGGCGGATGTGCTGATTCCGCATACCGAGAAGAAGATCGATGCCGTGGTGACGGTGATCGGCACGGTTTGCCGCACGGGGATTTCCGGGGCGTTGATTGGTAATACCTCGGAGGTGGTGCTGGATGCGCTGGAGGGGGATGTGCTGGTGCTCAAGAGCGAGGAGGCAATTGCCCATCAGGCGGAACTGGCCCGCGGCTAAAAGTGACGCGCGCCATGTAGGAGCGGCCTTGTGTCGCGAAAGGGCCGCAAAGCGGCCCCAGGATCCTGGCGTCTACGCAGGAATCGCTGGGGCTGCTACGCAGCCCTTTCGCGACACAAGGCCGCTCCTACAAGGACCGCGCACGTCTTGGAACTTGAGCCAGTCAGGCCAACGCTTCCTGCACCTTCGGGTCCAACCCCTCCCCTGCATTGGCCTCGATCCATTGCGCCAGCTGCCGGCGCATCGCCGGCGTCCAGAAGCTCTGCAGATGCTGCCGTACCCCTTGCACCGCCAGCGCCCGGTCTGGCTCGCTGTCGAAGTAATGGGCAATCTGGTTGGCCATCTTGACCAGGTTTTCACTGCTCATCGGCGCACCTCGGCTTTTTCCGCAATACGGCGCTCCTTCAGCAAGCGTCGCTGCTCGTCACTGAAGTCCTGGTAGCGCTTCTGCCACTGCGACGGCTGGAACACTTTCACCACCTCCACCGCCGTCACCTTGTACTCAGGGCAGTTGGTGGCCCAGTCGGAGTTGTCGGTGGTAATCACGTTGGCCCCCGACTCGGGGAAGTGGAACGTGGTGTACACCACCCCCGGCGCCACCCGTGCACTGACCTTGGCGCGCAGCACCGTCTGCCCGGCGCGGCTGCCGATGCCGACCCAGTCACCGTCCTGGATGCCACGGCTTTCGGCGTCGGTCGGGTGGATTTCCAGGCGGTCGGCGTCATGCCAGGCAACGTTGCCGGTACGCCGGGTCTGGGCGCCGACGTTGTACTGGCTGAGAATGCGCCCGGTGGTCAGCAGCAGCGGGTAGCGGTTGTTGACCTTCTCCTCGGTGGGCACGTAGCCGGTAAGCATGAAGCGCCCCTTGCCACGTACGAACTGGTCGATGTGCATGGTCGGCGTGCCATCGGGTGCTGCGTCGTTGCACGGCCACTGCAGGCTGCCGTGGCGGTCGATCTCGGCGTAGCTGACGCGGTGGAAGGTGGGCGTCAGGCGGGCGATCTCGTCCATGATCTCGGATGGGTGGCGGTAGCTCATCGGGTAGCCCAGGGCATTGGCCAGGGCCACGGTCGCTTCCCAGTCGGCCTTGCCGGCCAGCGGCTCCATGACCTTGCGCACCCGCGAAATGCGCCGCTCGGCGTTGGTGAAGGTGCCGTCCTTCTCCAGGAACGAGCTGCCCGGCAGGAACACATGGGCGAACTTGGCTGTTTCGTTGAGGAAGATGTCCTGCACCACCACGCATTCCATGGCCAGCAGGGCCGCAGTGACGTGCTGGGTGTTGGGGTCGCTCTGGGCAATGTCCTCGCCCTGGCAGTAAAGGGCCTTGAAACTGCCGTCCAGCGCAGCCTCGAACATGTTGGGGATGCGCAGGCCCGGGTCAGGCTGCAGGGTCACGCCCCAGGCACGCTCGAACTCGGCACGCACGCCCTCGTTGGAAATGTGCCGGTAGCCGGGCAATTCGTGAGGGAACGAACCCATGTCGCACGAGCCCTGCACGTTGTTCTGCCCGCGCAGCGGGTTCACCCCTACCCCTTCGCGGCCGATGTTGCCGGTGGCCATGGCCAGGTTGGCGATGCCCATCACCGCGGTGCTGCCTTGGCTGTGCTCGGTCACGCCCAGGCCGTAGTAGATCGCCGCATTGCCGCCGGTGGCGTACAGCCGGGCGGCGGCGCGGATCTGTTCGGCAGGCACGCCGCAGACCGGGCCAAGCACTTCGGGGGCGTTTTCCGCCAGGCTGACGAAGTCGCGCCAGCGGGCGAAATCTTCGGTTTCGCAGCGGGCATCGATGAAGCGCTGGGCCAGCAGGCCTTCGGTGACGATCACGTGGGCCAGGGCGTTGAGCATGGCCACGTTGGTACCGGGGCGCAGTTGCAGGTGCAGCTCGGCGCGGGCGTGCGGCGAGTCGACCAGGTCGATGCGCCGCGGGTCGATCACAATCAGCCGCGCGCCCTGGCGCAGGCGGCGCTTGAGCTGCGAGCCGAATACCGGGTGGGCGTCGGTGGGGTTGGCGCCAATCACCAGCACCACGTCGGCCTGCATCACCGAGTCGAAGCTTTGTGTACCGGCCGATTCACCCAGGGTCTGCTTCAGTCCATAACCGGTGGGCGAATGGCATACCCGCGCACAGGTGTCGACGTTGTTGTTGCCGAACGCCGTGCGCACCAGTTTCTGCACCAGGTAGGCTTCTTCGTTGGTGCAGCGGCTGGAGGTGATGCCGCCGATGGAATCGCGACCGTACTTCAGCTGGATGCGGCGGAACTCGCTGGCGGCGTAGGTCACCGCCTCGTCCCAGCTGACTTCCTGCCATGGGTCTTCCAGGCGCTTGCGGATCATCGGCTTGGTGATGCGGTCCGGATGGGTGGCGTAGCCCCAGGCGAAGCGGCCCTTGACGCAGGCGTGGCCGTGGTTGGCGCCGCCGTTCTTGTCCGGGACCATGCGCACCAGCTGGTCGCCCTTCATTTCGGCGCGGAACGAGCAGCCGACGCCGCAATAGGCGCAGGTGGTGATGACCGCACGCTCGGGTTGGCCCAGCTGTACCAGGCTCTTTTCCGTCAGGGTCGCGGTCGGGCAGGCCTGCACGCAGGCGCCGCACGACACGCACTCGGAGGCGAGGAAGTTTTCACCACCCGCCGCCGCCACCCGCGATTCGAAGCCGCGCCCGGTGATGGTCAGGGCGAAAGTGCCCTGGATATCCTCGCAGGCGCGCACACAGCGGCTGCAGACGATGCACTTGCTTGGCTCGTAGTCGAAATACGGGTTGGATACGTCCTTTTTCTCGGCCAGGTGGTTGGCACCGTCGTAGCCATAGCGCACCTCGCGCAGGCCCACCTGGCCGGCCACGGTCTGCAGCTCGCAGTTGCCGTTGGCCGAACAGGTCAGGCAGTCCAGCGGGTGGTCGGAGATGTACAGTTCCATCACGTTGCGGCGCAGGCCGGCCAGGCGCGGGGTTTCGGTGTGCACCACCATGCCTTCGCTGACCGGGGTGGTGCAGGAGGCCGGGTAGCCGCGCATGCCTTCGATTTCCACCATGCACATGCGGCACGAGCCGAAGGCTTCGAGGCTGTCGGTGGCGCACAGTTTGGGAATGCTGGTGCCGAGCATGGCCGCGGCACGCATCACCGAGGTACCGGCGGGCACAGTGATGGCACGGCCATCGATGCTCAGGCTGACCTGTACCTCGCTGTCACGGGCCGGGGTGCCGAGGTCGCTGCTTTTATCAGAAGCGGGGTCGAAGAAATTGATCACTGCGCGGCCTCCGTGTGGGTCAGCCCGAAATCGGCGGGGAAGTACTTCAGCGCGCTGGCCACCGGATAGGCGGTCATGCCGCCCATGGCACACAGCGAGCCGTATTGCATGGTGTCGCACAGGTCACGCAACAACAGGGCCTGGTCATGCCGTTCGGTCATGTCGCTGGTGGCGATCAGCCGGTCGACCACTTCCATGCCGCGGGTCGAGCCGATGCGGCACGGGGTGCACTTGCCACAGGACTCCTCGGCACAGAACTGCAAGGCGAAGCGCGCCATGCTGGCCATGTTCAGGGTGTCGTCGGCCACTACCACACCACCGTGGCCGAGCATCGCGCCCATGGCGGCGAAGGCTTCATAGTCCAGCGGTGTGTCGAAGTGGCTGGGCGGTACCCAGGCACCGAGCGGGCCACCCACCTGCGCGGCCTTCAGCGGCCGGCCGCTGGCCGTGCCGCCGCCATAGCCTTCCACCAGCTCGCGCAGGGTCAGGCCGAAGGCGCGTTCCACCAGGCCGCCCTGGCGGATGTTGCCGGCCAGCTGGAACGGCATGGTGCCCAGCGAGCGACCCATGCCGAAGTCGCGGTAGAACGCCGCGCCCTTGGCCATGATGATGGGTACCGAGGCCAGGGTGAGTACGTTGTGCACCAGCGTCGGCAAACCGAACAGGCCCTGCAGCGCGGGTAGCGGAGGCTTGGCGCGGACGATGCCGCGCTTGCCTTCGATAGATTCGAGCAGCGCGGTTTCTTCGCCGCAGATATAGGCGCCGGCGCCGACCCGCACTTCCAGGTCGAAGGCCTGGCCGCTGCCGGCCACGTCGCTGCCGAGGTAGCCAGCGTCACGGGCGATGGCGAAGGCCTGGTCGAGCACGCGGATGGCGTCGGGGTACTCCGAGCGCACATAGATGTAGCCCTTGTCGGCACCCACGGCGAGGCCGGCAATGATCATGCCTTCGATCAGCAGGAATGGGTCGCCTTCCATCAGCATGCGGTCGGCGAAGGTACCGGAGTCACCCTCGTCGGCGTTGCACACCACGTACTTCTGCCCGGCCCCGGCGTCACGCACGGTGCGCCACTTGATGCCGGCCGGGAACGCCGCACCGCCGCGGCCGCGCAGGCCGGAATCGAGCACGGCGGCGACCACCTCGGCACCGTCCAGGGCCACGGCCGCTTCAAGGCCGGCGAAACCGCCATGGGCACGGTAGTCGTCCAGCGACAATGGGCGGGTGATGCCGGCGCGGGCGAACAGCAGGCGCTGCTGGGTCTTGAGGTAAGGGATGTCCTCGACCGGGCCCAGGGCCAGCGAGTGGCCACCAGATTCACCGGGCTCACCGGTAAAGGCGTCGAGCAAGGACGGCACGTCTTCCGGGGTGATCGGGCCGAAACCCAGGCGCCCTTGCGCGCTGTCGCACTCCAGCAGCGGTTCCAGCCAGTACAGCCCGCGGGAACTGGTGCGCTGGATGTCCAGCGGCAGCTGGCGGCGTTCGGCCTCACGTTGCAAGGCATCGGCGACCTGGTCGGCGCCCACGGCACGGGCTACCGAATCGCAGGGGATGTACAGCTTCAGCATGCTGCGTCCTCCCGGCAGGCGTTGACCAGCGCGCGCAGGCGCTCAGGGGTAAGGCGCGCATGCACCTGGCCGTCCAGTTCCAGCGCTGGCGAGCAGGCACAGGCGCCCAGGCAGTACACCGGGCGCAGGCTGATGGCGCCGTCGGCGCTGGTGCCGTGGTCGTCCAGCGCCAGCTGTTCGCGCAGTTGCGCGGCCAGCACCTCGGCGCCCCGGCTCTGGCACGACTCGGCGCGGCACAGGCGCAGGGTGTGGCGCGCCGGTGGCGTGGTGCGGAAATCGTGGTAGAAGCTGATCACCCCACGCACCTCGGCCAGGCTGAGGTTCAGGGCATGGGCAATTTCGGCGACAGCGGCATCGGGGATGTAGCCGATGTCGTGCTGGATGGCATGCAAGATCGGCAACAGCGCGCCGGGGGTATCCTTGTCACGGGCCAGAATGCGGTGGATCACAGGCAGGTGGAGCAATTCATCAGGCATACAGCGGACCTCGGCATCACGGACCCTACCTGAATTGTTGTAAGGGCAGGTATCCGGCGTGTTCTGCTGCGGCGCGCCGGCCACGTCACGGTTGCGTGGTGCCAGCGGCCTCCTTGCCTGCGGCCGCACGTCTGCGCGCGCTGGTCCGAGGCATCCTGCAAGCATGGCACTTGTGGCGCCGGGGGGTTGCGTGCGAACGACCAGGCGCATCCTGAAACCGACGCGGGTTGTTTCTGGCCTTATGCCGTCTGCTGCGCTGTCGCTTAGAGAACTGAATTCGCAAGCGGTCCGCGTACCCTGTGGGAGCGGCTTTAGCCGCGAAGAATCCAACGCGGTGCATGGCACCGGCTTCAGGCCACCGCCTTGTCCACGCTGCGCTCGGCCTCCAGTTCACGCACCAGCGGCAGCACATGTTCGCCGAAGTACGCTACTTCCTCCTGGAAGTGCAGAAACCCGGACAAGATCAGATCCACACCCACCGCCTTCAGCGCAACGATGCGCTCGGCAATCTGCTGCGGTGTACCGATCAGGTTGGTCTTGAAGCCATCGTTGTACTGCACCAGGTCTTCGAAGCTGGACCTGGCCCAGTTGCCCTCGCCCTCCGGGCTGGCAGAACCGGCATGCTTCACTTCCTGGCCAAACGCCCGCACCGCCTCGGGGTTGGCCTTGTCGATGATCTCCTGCAGCACCGCACGCGCCTGCTCTTCGGTGTCGCGGGCGATGATGAAGGCATTGACTCCAACCTTTACCGAATGGCCGTTGGCCGCCGCCTTGGCGCGGATATCGTCGACCTGCGCCTTGATCCCTTCCACGCTGTTGCCGTTGGTGAAGTACCAGTCCGACACGCGCGCCGCCATGTCCCGTGCGGCGCGCGAGCTGCCGCCCTGGAAAATCTCCGGGTGCGGCTGCTGCAGCGGCTTGGGTTTGAGGTTGTAGTCTCGATAGCGATAGAAGTCACCGTTGAAGGTGAAGTTGTCCTCGGTCCAGATGCCCTTCAGCGCGCGGATGAATTCCTCGGAACGGCGATAGCGTTCGTCGTGGTCCAGCCAGGGTTCGCCGATGGCGTGGAACTCGCCCTTGAACCAGCCCGAGACCACGTTGATGGCGATGCGGCCGTTGGTGAACTGGTCGATACTCGCCAGCTGCTTGGCCGCCAGCGCCGGGTTCCACGGGCCTGGCAGGATGGCGGCGATGACCTTGAGCTTTTCCGTGGCAGCGAGCAGCGTGTGGCTGATGGTGACCGACTCGTGCTGGTTGTCGGCGCCGTAGCCGGCGGTGAAACGGATTTGCGACAGGGCGTAGTCGAAACCAGCCTGTTCGGCGATTTGCGCGAGCTTGCGGTTGTAGTCGATGTCCCAACTGGTGCGCTGTTCGATGGTGCTGACCACCAGGCCACCACTGACGTTGGGGACCCAGTAGGCGAACTTGATCGGGGCTTGGCTCATGGTGAGGCTCCTTGGTGATCCTCGGGTTCAAGGAGGCAGGAGCAGCAAACATGCCAGGCTTTAAAGTGTTTTTATTTCAATTGGTTAGCTGAAATTGGCGGCGATGTTGGCTGCATGCGGTCGAACAAGCTGCTGGATCGCTGTTGCCTGTACGCCGCCCCGGGGGCAGGTCAGCGGTTCTTGCGCATGCCCATATGCGCGTCATCCATCAGCGCCTTGGCCATGTCGCAGAGAAAGTGCGAAGCCCAGACCAGCACCGGTTCGTTGTCCATCACCCCGATGAACGACGCTCGCCGTGAGCAGTCCATCAATACCGACGCTTGTTCGATCGCATGGTCGCAGCAGTTTCCCGCCTCTACGCGGAACAGTTTCTTGCCGTCCAGCACACCATCCAGGAACGTGGCCGCACCTACGGTCAGGCCCAGTGTGCCGGTGTCGTCATCCAATTCCTTGTCCATCTGAAACCCTCTTTTGAATCTGCCGGCCAGTGCGATTTCCCGGTTGCAGTCCCTGGCAGGAAAACCACACCGCCCAGGCTGGCAAAATTTGAAAATCAGCTCATCAGTGCAATGTATGCACCGGCTGCCCGCCCCGAAGCTGCACCTGCGCAATCGCCGACTCCAGCAGCGTGCGCACAGCCTCCATTTCATGCATGACCGCCAGGGTCATGATCGTGGCGGGAGATCTGGGGAGCGAGGCTATCGCGTGATGGCCTACGGACAAGGCGCAGAGCACGTATTCCGTGGCCTGGATCAGGGTGTCTTCCAGGTGATGGGGTGACTCAGTGGAGAAAGGTGGATCGGGAACGAGTTTCAGCATGACAGCCTCCAGACAATAACAAGTCGGACCGTCGCCAGATCACTTGCAGATGATAGGGTGGCGGCTACATGCGGGCCTGCAAGACCGGGCTTGGAGGTCGATTCCCGGCTGGCCCGAAGACCACCCGCACGCAGCCACCGTTGAACGAAGCCAACAGCAAACTGAGACCAAACCAAGCATCGGGCTTGCAGACCCGGTCGTTGAATTTGCAACGACAGGGCGAGACTAGGGGGCTCAGGTTTCCATCGCAATGGCGAAACGGCTTGAAAAGGATGATTCAGAAATAGACTACGAGGAAGGGGAAAAAACTGATTCGGTCTTGTAGGACCAGCTCACACCGACGCACCAGAACCATACGCTCAACGTTTTTTAGGCTTACAATTTCCAGACTTGGCAGCAATTGACTATCAGGCTTCAACGCCGATAATTGCCCCCAAGTTTTCAGTAATCGCAGCAAAATCCGAGCAGCAAATGGAGGTATTCATGCCAGTCAAAGCAGCAGCACCGGCGCTCATCGTCGCCGCGCTCGCATTGGTGGGTGATTACACAACTCTCTCACTTCAATCACGTGCCGTTGAGGTTCGTGAAGCCAGCGCTCCCCCCCCCTCTTCCCCTGACCTGCGCAGCGTAATCGCTGAGCTGACTCATGGCTGGCTGGTCCTGGAGTCGATCTATTCGAGGCGTGTTGTTGCACTCATGAAATCGGATACCTTCGACCAGACCAAATACCTCAAGAATGCTGAGTTGCTCAAAGCGGTAAGGCAGTTGGAGGGCGGACTGCAAGCGGCAAACGTGCCAACCGCTCTTTACGATGAGCACCAGAACCTGCGCCGAGCAGTGGCCAAGGTACGCAGCAAAATGGTTGTCATCGATGGGATCTACCAGCAGTTCTTCCTCACGCCGGATGAGTTCCAGAGCGCACTGAGTGCCCCTGGCCTTCGCGATCTTGCCGATCACACTACCCGCAAGCTCAACCGACTGGCGTAAGGTGACCAATGCTAGTCGAGTTATGGCCGGATGCGCACACCAAAGCCCAGGATATTTCGACCATGCAGTATCTGGCTCGACTGGCGAAAGAACGGCGCGATAACAATTGATCGCGATTATCCGAAACGACGGCGTGACTCTCGGATGGCTGGCGTAGATTGAGGTGTAAGGGCGACCACGCCATCGCAACGGAAACACACACCCACCCATCGTCCGCACCGTAGCGCAGAGCTGTGTAAATAACGCTTTCATGACTAGCCCCGACTGCCCAGTTCGCAGGTAAACCCTCCCAACCACACGAAATCCGGCGCTGCTCAGCGCCACGGCGGCGGGCGGGCTCTCATGGAACAGCACATAACTCATTGCATTAGCAGGGACCCTGTGGGAGCGGCTTTAGCCGCGAACACCGGCGCAGCCGGTGCCATGCACCGCGTTGGATTCTTCGCGGCTAAAGCCGCTCCCACAGAGTACGCGCAGCACAGGCCAACGGGCTGGACGATCTTCCAATGGGATCACGGCAAGCCGCAATGCAACCACCACGGACGGTACCCATGCATTCACTGACTGACGAACAAGTGCTGGCAATCATCCACGAGAACCCGATAAACCGGGTATTACTGGCGGCCCTGCCCGCGCTGGATATCCAGCTGGTCAACAACGACGCCCGCTATCTGCTGCCCAATGGTTTCGCCTGCGGTGAAGACTTCTTCCGGCTGCTAAAGGATGCTTTCGGCCTGTTGTGGCAGGAGGGCGCGCACCACCCGAGGATGATGAGCGTGGGCCTGCATGGACGGATCAGTGGCCATCCTGGTCGTGCGATGGCGCTGGCGCGCTTTCTCGATTACGCGCAGGGCCACGACGGGGTGTGGGTCTGCCGGCGCGAAGAGATTGCCAGGCACTGGATAGCCCAGTTCCCCGCCTGAGCGGTCAGTCGTTCGCAACAAACACGGGATCAGCTAACGGCCTGCCCTGCCGGACGCGCCAAGCACAGCCTTGCGCTGGCATTTCACCAGGACCTTGCGGCCTGTTTCGACAAAGGGCGTGACGATCAGGCTATAGACCGTCAGGTAACGCTGGTGGTCCTGCTCGCCGGTACCGAAGCGGATGCATTCGGGCGTTGATGTGGTGACATAGAGCGTGCCGAACATCCAGTCCCAGAGGGACAGGTTGGTGCCGAAGTTCCGGTTGAAATGGCGCGGGGCGTCACTGTGATGGATCTGGTGCTGGGCCGGGCTGTTCAACACATGTTCCAGCTGCGGGCCGAACGACAGCCAGACATGGCTATGCCGCAGGTTGGCCGCCAGGCTGTTGAAGATGAACACCAGGTAGGTGACGCCGAACAGGGTGTAGCGGCTGACTTCACCGCCGCAAAGGTACCAGAAGCATCCGGCGTAGAAGCCGATGCAAATGCCGGTGCTCAGTTTCTCGACGATCTTTTCCACGAAATGCACCCGGCTCGCCGTCGCCGGCACCAGAACGGGCGCCGAATGATGGACCTTGTGAAAGGCCCAGAGCCAGCGGGAGTGAAAGGCCCGGTGCGCCCAGTAATGGATGAAGTCCTTGAGCAGGAACACCCCCAACCCATAGAGCAGGGACAGTGCAAGGTTCTCGCCCAGGCGCGGGCGCGCGCCCCAGAGGTTGCTGAAAAAGGCTAGGTAATCGCCGGAGCGCAGGATGTAGGGGTCGACCAGATGGATGACGGGCAGCACCAGCGCAACCTTGAGGATGGCCCGCACGAAGTAGTAGCGGTAGTCCAGCAGCGCCGAGGGATGCAGATGTACCCGGGCGCCACCGATGAATTGCCAGAACGACTGGGCGTCGCTCAGGCCGCGCTGCTTCCTGAAGCGGAACAGGCCATAGGCTGCGCCATAGGAGATGCAAAGGAACAAGGCCCCGAAACGGCCGTTCACATTGAAAATGCCGAGAAACTGGTCGGTAACGGGCGTGATCACCCAATCGGTCACGTGCTCATAGACAAGCGACAGGGCATCCACGGAACGTCAGCCTCGGCAAAAGGGACGCAATTGTAAATCAGATTGATTTACTCGAGTGGCTTTCTGCATGAAGTGGTGCTTCAAGCACCGGGTAATCGATTGCCCCCCACCCGCAAAACACAACACACCGATTGACAACTGCAGGAGGAAGGACAACTATCCGGCCGCCTTTATGCGAAGCTTTATCATTATCAATACGCTTCTCATCATTGCGCCCGCATAGTCCATCGAAAGGAGCCAATGGATGTCCGCCTGTTTTTCTCCCCCCGCCTTCAGCATTCGCCAAGCCGCACTGGTAGCAAGCCTTTCTGGCTCGCTGCTGGCCAGTGCCAATGCCTGGGCCGTGCCTGTCAGCTACAGCATCCCGGCGGGGCCGCTGGGGGCCGCAATCAATCAGTTCGCCACGGCAAGCGGGGTGACTGTCAGCGTCGGCAACGAAGAAATCGCTGGCCTGCGCAGTGAGGGACTGCAGGGCAGCTACGAGCTGGAGCAAGGCCTCGCGCAACTGCTGCAAGGCAGTGGCCTGCAGGTGCTGCAAGCGGGAGACAAGCACTACATGTTGGCCCGCCCGAGCCAGGATGGCACGATGGAACTCGCTGCAACGACGGTCTCCAGCGTGGGGCTGGGTGCCACCACCGAAGGCACCGGCAGCTACACCACAGGTTCGGCCAATACGGCAACCGGGCTGCGCCTCTCGGCACGCGAGACACCGCAGTCGATCAGCGTGGTGACCCGCCAGCAGATCGAAGACCAGAACCTGAACGATGTTGCCCAGGTACTGGAACAAACCCCAGGCGTGGTCGTCGACAGCATGGGGCCGGCCGGCAGCGACGCCAATCATATCTACGTACGTGGTTTCGAGGTCGGCACCATCCAGGTCGACGGCCTCAACCGGCCTGACAGCTTTGGCTTTCGCGATGACCTTGCCGACATGGTGTCGTATGACCGGGTCGAGGTGGTACGCGGGGCCACGGGGCTGATGTCCGGCACCGGTGACCCCGGTGCGACCGTCAACCTGATCCGCAAGAAGCCGACCTTTGAAACGCAACGCAAGCTGACCCTGAAAGCAGGCTCGTGGGACACCTACCGCACCGAGCTGGACGTGTCCGGCAAGCTGTCGGAAAGCGGCAATGTACGCGGGCGCCTCGTGGCCTCGAACACCGACAGCCAGAGCTACGTCGACCGCCAGTCCCTGGAGCGGCAGGTGGGCTATGGGGTGCTGGAATGGGACATCACCGACAGCACGATGCTGACCGTGGGGGCGGAGTATCAGGAAATGGACAACGACGGCGCCGGTAACCACGGCTTCCCGATGTTCAACTCCGATGGCAGTCACTTCAGCCCTTCCCGCTCGTTCAACTCGGCCTCGGAATGGAGCTACCACAAGCGTCGCACCAAGACCCTGTTCACCACCCTGGATCACGACCTGGCCAACGGCTGGCACCTGAAATTCAATGCTGAGCACAGTCGCCGAAGCTATGACGACGTATTTGCCACCGCCGCCAGCGGCACCGTCAAACCTGATGGCAGCGGCATCCAGACCTGGACTGGCCGTTGGGCAGGCGAACCTCGGCAGACCTCGTTCGACCTGTCGGCTACGGGCCCGTTCGAAGTGCTGTCGCGGGAGCACCAGGCGTACGTCGGGCTCAGCCACTACCGGGCCTACTACCGCAACGACGGCTACCATCTGTGGACCAGGCAAGATATCGACAACATCCATGAATGGGATGGCTCGTTGCCAATACCTGACGCCATCCACAACAAGACGACGGAAAATGCGCTGGACGAAACCCAGGACGGCCTGGTGGCTTCGGTGCGCTGGAGCCTGGCCGATGGCCTGTCACTGATTACCGGCGCACGGGTGATCGACTGGCGACGTGACGAAACCGAGGAGCAGTTGGCGAGCGGCGAAACCAAACCCTCGCGCAGCGAAACCGGGGTCGTCACCCCTTACATCGGGCTGGTTTACGACATCAATGACAACTGGTCGGCCTATGCCAGCTACACCACCATCTTCAACCCGCAAGACAAACAGACTGCATCGGGCAGCTACATCGACCCGTTGGAGGGCGTGAACTACGAGCTGGGCCTGAAGAGCGAGTTCTGGGACAAGCGCCTGACTGCTGCACTCAGCGTGTTCGAAGTGCACCAGGACAACCTGGCCGTGGCGGACGGCGACGCCAAGGCGCCGGACGGCAACCAGGCCTACCGGGCCGAGTCCGGCACCAAGACCCGCGGTTTCGAGATGGAAATGGCGGGCGAGATCCTGCCTGACTGGCAAGTATCGGCCAGCTACACCTATGCCGTGAGCAAGAACTCGGATGGCGCCCGCCTGCTTACCGAAGTGCCACGCGACACCCTCAAACTGTTCACCAGCTACCGCCTGCAGTCATTGCCACAGCTGAAAGTGGGCGGCGGTGTGCGTTGGCAAGGCACGGAATACAAGAAAAACGCAGGCCCCAACCACGAGACCTTCACCCAAGGCGCCTACAGCGTGGTCAACCTGATGGCGCAATATACCTTCACGCCGCAAACCAGCGTCTCGCTGAACCTCGATAACGTGTTTGACAAGACCTACTACACGGCGATCGGCTCACGTGGCTGGTACGGCAGCCCACGTAGCGCCACGGCCACGTTGGTATACGCGTTCTGACCCAGCCGGCGCTTGCTGCCAATGCCCGGCAGCGGCGCCGAACAAGTATCCATATTTGGCGCAGCCAGTAACACATGCGCACAATATGTGTGTACAAATTTCCCATCCCCAGGCTCGCACCAGCGGTGACGGCGACCAATAAAGAGGATACAAAAGCCCGAGAACCGCCAACTCCAACTGCTAGGTGGGTTGGTACGAATCTTGTCTGTATACAAAACCAAAAATAAAAGTACACAAGAGTTACGGAGTCCCGATGGCGTCAATTTCACGTTCCGGTGTCAGCCAGCTTGATGTTCTCCCTGCCGAAACGGCTGGGCCCACTCAGTTGGAGTTGAGCCCGCGCCTTTACAGTGCCGACCTTGCACCGACCCGCGCGGCAAATCGCACCTGGGGCCGCTACAGCCTGTTTGCACTGTGGACCAACGATGTGCACAACATCGCCAACTATTCCTTCGCCATCGGCCTCTTCGCCCTGGGCATGAGCGGCGCCCAGATCCTCGCAGCCTTCGCGCTCGGCGCACTGGTGATCTACGGCCTCATGAACCTGTCCGGCTACATGGGGCAGAAGACCGGCCTGCCCTACCCCGTCATGTGCCGGATCAGCTTCGGCATCCATGGTGCGCAGATCCCGGCATTGATCCGCGCGGTAATCGCCATCGCCTGGTTCGGCATCCAGACATACCTCGCCTCGGTAGTACTGCGCGTTCTGCTCACCGCCATCGCTCCCGAGCTCAAGCCCTACGACCAGAACTCGATCCTCGGCCTGTCGACCCTGGGCTGGATCACCTTCCTCGGCATCTGGTGCGTGCAAGTGGCGATCTTCGCCTATGGCATGGAGATGGTGCGCCGTTACGAATCCTTAGCCGGGCCGATCATCCTGGTCGCCTTCGCAGGCCTGGCGGGCTGGATGTACTGGCGCAGCGGCCTGTCGATTTCCTGGTCCAGCGGCAACGCGCCGACCGGCTCCACGATGTGGCTGAAGGTGCTGGGTGCCGCCGCGCTGTGGGTCTCGCTGTACGGCACCATGATCCTCAACTTCTGCGACTTTACCCGCAACTGCCCGGACAAACGCACCATCAGCGTGGGCAACTTCTGGGGCCTGCCGGTGAACATGCTCGGTTTCGCACTGATCGCCGTGGTGCTCGCCGGTGCGCAGTTCAGCATCGACGGCAAGCTGGTGCAGGGCCCGACCGAGATCGTTGCAGCCATCCCGAACACCGCCGGCCTGGTGCTGGCCTGCCTGGCCTTCCTGATCGTCACCGTGGCGGTGAACATCATGGCCAACTTCGTCGCCCCGGCCTACGTACTCACCAACCTGGCCCCGAACCTGCTGAACTTCCGCCGCGCTGGCTTGCTCAGTGCCGCCATCGCCGTGCTGATCCTGCCCTGGCACCTATACAACAGCCCGTCGGTGATCGTGTATTTCCTCGGCGGCCTGGGCGCCCTGCTCGGCCCACTGTACGGGATCATCGTCACCGACTATTACCTGGTTCGCCGCAGCCGGGTGAACCTGCCGCAGCTGTATAGCGAAAGCAGCGAGGCCGCCTATCACTATCGCGGCGGGGTCAACCTGCGCGCCGTAGCGGCATTCATCCCGGCGTCGCTGATCGCCATCGTGCTGGCGCTGGTGCCGGCGTTCGAAACGCTGTCGCAGTTCTCCTGGTTCTTCGGCGCGGGCCTGGGTGGGCTGATCCACTATGCCCTCGCCAACCGCAGCGCAAGGTACCTTGAGGTTTCCGGCGAAAGCATCGCAGTGGATAGCACGCACCACTGACCGGGGCTGCCAGCGCGCCCTGATCACGGCCAGCGCGGCCCCCTGTAGGAGCGGCCTTGTGTCGCGAAAGGGCTGCGCAGCAGCCCCAGCAATTTGTGCCTCTGCGCTGAACCCCAGGGACTGCTGCGCAGCCCTTTCGCGACACGAGGCCGCTCCCACAAGGGTCCCACCAGCCATCTGAGATGCCCGCTCGCTCGGCAGGACCATCCGATCTGTTTCCAGACGCATGCCCTGCTCTCTTGGTAAACTAGCCGCCTGCCCTGGCAATCACCGATCTCCTGCCGCCGACTTTTGCTACGTCGCGCCCTCGGTTTGCTACAAACACCCTCGAAATTGCTGAATTTGGTACAAGACACGTTGAACGATATGACCACAAACCCAGGCTCTAACCCAGCAACCACGCGCCCTGAGCCTTCGCGTCGCTTCAGCGTTGCACCGATGATGGACTGGACAGACCGCCACTGCCGGTTCTTCCTGCGCCTGCTTTCCAAAAACACCCTGCTGTACACCGAAATGGTCACCACCGGTGCCCTGCTGCACAACGACGCCCACCGTTTCCTGCGCCACGACGTCTCCGAGCACCCGCTGGCCCTGCAACTGGGCGGCAGTGTGCCGACCGACCTGGCCGCCTGTGCCCGTCTGGCCGAGGAGGCCGGCTACGATGAGGTCAACCTCAACGTCGGCTGCCCGAGTGACCGGGTACAGAACAACATGATCGGCGCCTGCCTGATGGCCCACCCGGCGTTGGTGGCCGACTGCGTGAAAGCCATGCGTGACGCGGTGTCGACCCCGGTGACGGTCAAGCACCGCATCGGTATCAATGGCCGCGACAGCTACGCCGAGCTGTGCGACTTCGTCGGCCAGGTGCGCGAGGCAGGTTGCCGGAGCTTTACCGTGCATGCGCGCATCGCGATCCTGGAAGGTTTGTCGCCGAAGGAGAACCGTGAGATTCCGCCTCTGCGCTATGACGTGGCGGCGCAGTTGAAGGCGGACTTCCCGGACCTGGAGATCGTGCTCAACGGCGGGATCAAGACCCTGGACGAGTGCCAGGCACACCTTGAAACCTTCGATGGGGTGATGCTGGGGCGTGAGGCGTACCACAACCCTTACCTGCTGGCCGAGGTGGACCAGCAGCTGTTCGGCAGCGAGGCGGTAGTGGTCAGCCGCAGCGAGGCGCTGGCGCAGTTGCGGCCTTATATCGTCGCGCACATGGAAAGTGGTGGCGCGATGCACCACGTTACCCGGCATATTCTGGGGCTGGCCCAAGGGTTCAAGGGGGCGCGGCGCTTCCGTCAGCTACTGTCGGCGGATATCCACAAGGCGGCGGAGCCGCTGGCGGTGTTCGACCAGGCGGTGGAGTTGTTGCAGGGGCGGTAACCCGGCCCGAGCATCTGACGCGGTCGGGTGTAGGAGCGGCCTTGTGTCGCGAAAGGGCTGCAAAGCAGCCCCGGCAATTTGTGCATCAGCGCTGAAGCCCTGGGGCTGCTTTGCAGCCCTTTCGCGACACAAGGCCGCTCCTACAAGGGGTCGCGACAGCTTCAGACGTGTGCATACGGAACCTAGGGGCCGCTTGCGACTCGAATCCTCACCTTTCGCACCGCGCTTCGCGAGCCCTTGAGTGGCCGTCGGGGCTCGGGTAATGTCGAGTCATTGCACAGGACAGAGCACGCCCATGACCTCCAAGCTGGAACAACTCAAGCAGTTCACCACCGTGGTCGCCGACACCGGGGACCTGGACGCCATCACCCGCCTGAAACCGGTCGATGCCACCACCAACCCGTCGCTGCTGCTCAAGGCGGCGGCTATCCCGGGTTACGCCGAGCTGCTCAAGCAGGTGAAGGCCGATGCCAAGGGTAATGTCGACCTGGCCTGCGACAAGTTCGCAGTGGCCGTGGGTTCGGGCATCCTCAAGGTCATCCCGGGGCGTATCTCCACCGAGGTCGATGCCCGCCTGTCGTTCGATGAACCCGCCCTGCTGGCCAAGGCGCGCAAGCTGATCGAGCTGTACGAAGCCGCTGGCATTGGCCGCGACCGCGTGCTGATCAAGCTGGCCTCCACCTGGGAAGGCATCCGCGCCGCCGAAAAGCTGGAAAAGGAAGGCATCCAGACCAACCTCACCCTGCTGTTCTCCTTCGCCCAGGCCCAGGCCTGCGCCGATGCGGGGGTGTTCCTGATTTCGCCGTTCGTGGGCCGTATCTACGACTGGTACAAGAAGAGCACCGGCAAGGAATACGTGGGCGCCGAAGACCCGGGCGTGCAGTCGGTCACTCGCATCTACAACTACTACAAGGCCAACGGCTACAACACGGTGGTCATGGGTGCCAGCTTCCGCAATATCGGCCAGATCGAGCAACTGGCCGGCTGCGACCGCCTGACCATCAGCCCAGAGCTGCTGCAGCAGCTCAGCGATGACCAGGGCGACCTGCCACAGGTTCTGAAGCCGGGCAATGCCGGCGAGCCCAAGCAACAGCTGAACGAAAGCCAGTTCCGCTGGGCCATGAACGAAGATGCCATGGGTACCGAGAAGCTGGCGGAAGGCATTCGCCAGTTCGCGCGGGACCAGGAGAAGCTGGAGAAGTTGATGGCTGAAAAGGCCTGATACATTTCGGGATTGCCTGACGGGCGGGAAGTGTTCAGCATTTTCCGCCCGTTTTGTTTTACCTGGCCTTAGATTTTGTATTGAATTCCAGGGCCTCTTCGCGGGTAAACCCGCTCCCACAAGGATCCCCACAGGCCAGAAGTTGGCGCTGTACCTGTGGGAGTGGGTTTACCCGCGAAGAGGCTCGAGAAGCCACCTGAGCTGTCGATGACCTCCTCTACCCCATTGCCCCTCGTACTCGCCGGCCCGGTACTGCGCCGCCTGGAACCCCAGCGCCTGGCCATCTGGCTGGTCGCCACGCAACCGCTGCAACCCGAATTCATCTTCCCGGCAAGCGAGGCCCAAGTCGATTGCCAGGTGGTCGCGGTGGGCCAGCACGCCTTCATCCACCTGCTGGACATCCACTTCGCCCAGCCGCTGCCCTGCAACCAGCTGCTCGACTATGACCTGCTCATAAACGGCCAGGGCATCGCCGGCTGGGCACCGCACCTGCTCTACCCCGGCGCCCGGCGCCCAAGCCTGGTGCTGCGCGATCGGCTCGACCACCTGCTGCACGGCTCCTGCCGCAAGCCGCATTTTCCGGCCGCCGATGGCCTGCTCTGCGCCGACCGCCTGCTGCAGGCCTGCGAAACCCCCGCGGACCGCCCCGCCGTGCTGCTGATGACCGGCGACCAGGTCTATGCCGACGACGTCGCCGGCCCGATGCTGCGCGCCATCCACAGCCTGATTGCGCGCCTGGGCCTGTTCGACGAGCAACTGGAGGGCGCGGTGGTGCCCGACAGCCAGGCGCTGTACCAGCACCCGGCCTGCTATTACCACCGCGCCGACCTGCTGCCGGCGCAGGAACGCAACGAAACCCTGCGCGAGCGCTTTTTCGGCGGCAAGCGCAAGCCGATTTTCTCCTCCAGCAACGCCGACAACCATCTGGTGACCTTCGCCGAGGTCATGGCCATGTACCTGCTGGTGTGGTCACCGGTGCCCTGGCAGCTGGTGAACCTGGACATGCCCAACGGGCTCACCGCACCGCGCCAGGCCCGTTACCGGCAGGAGCTGCCGCTGATCCAGGCGTTTGCCGACAACCTCGGCCAAGTAGCGCGAGTGATGGCCCACCTGCCGTGCCTGATGATCTTCGACGACCACGACATCACCGATGACTGGAACCTCTCGGCGCTGTGGGAAGAAACCGCCTACGGCCACCCCTTTTCGCGGCGGATCATCGGCAATGCCCTGCTCGGCTACCTGCTGTGCCAGGCCTGGGGTAACGACCCGCAGGGTTGCAAGCCCCTGGTCGGGCAATGCCAGGCGTTGAACAGCCAGACCCAGGATGAGCTGATCGGCGCACTGCTGCGCTTCCAGGGCTGGCAGTTCAGCCTGCCCACCAATCCACCCTTGCTGGTGCTGGACACCCGCACCCGCCGCTGGCGCAGCGAAAGCAGCCTGGCCAAGCCGTCCGGCCTGCTCGACTGGGAGGCGCTGAGCGAGTTGCAGCAAGCACTGCTGGACCACCCGTCGGCGATCATCGTGTCGCCTGCGCCGATTTTTGGCGTGAAGCTGATCGAGACGGTGCAAAAGCTATTCAGCTGGCTGGGCTATCCCCTGCTGGTGGATGCCGAGAACTGGATGGCCCATCGCGGTGCAGCACAGGTCATCCTCAACATCTTCCGCCACTCGCGCACGCCGGGGCACTACGTGGTGCTGTCCGGCGACGTGCATTACTCGTTCGTCTATGAAGTGCTGATCCGCCACCGCCAGCGCAGCCCGCACTTGTGGCAGGTGACCAGCAGCGGGATCAAGAACGAATTCCCGCGGCGCCTGCTGGATGTGCTCGACCGGCTCAACCGCTGGCTGTATGCGCCGCGCTCGCCGCTCAACTGGTTTACCAAGCGGCGGGAAATGGAGGTGGTGCCGCGTACTCCCAGCCATAGCAAGGCTGGCGAGCGGTTGTGGAATGGCGCGGGGTTGGGGCAGGTGTTCTTCGATGAACAGGGGCGGCCGGCGCGGGTGTATCAGCTGGATGCGGGTGGGGGTGAGGCTACCGAGTTTGCGCGGCGGGGGTGATCAGGCAGGTAATGCTTGTGTTGGCCTTGCCGGCCTCTTCGCGGGCACGCCCGCTCCTACAGGTAGAGTGCATGACTCAAGACTGGTGCATAACCTGTGGGAGCGGGTTCACCCGCGAAGAGGCCGGTACAGGCTGAAGATCAGGTCCGCTCCAGCGCATTGACCAGGTCATGGAAGGCTTCGCGGTTGGAGTCGTTCAGGCCCATGAGGATCTTGTGCGCCTCCAGCACCTTGGAGCGCACCACATCTTCGTTCTGGTCCTGGGACGGCAGGTCGGTCAGGCATTCCGGGCACGGGATCGGCCGATCGACGATGTTGAACACCTGATCGAAGCCCATCGACTGCAACAACCGGGAAATGTCCGGATTGGTGGTGACCACGGTCGGCAACAGGCCCACCTTCTGGCGCGACAGGATCGACAGCTTGGCCAGCAGGCCCAGGGTGGTGCTGTCGATGCTCTCGGTTTCGGTCAGGTCGATGACAATCGCCGAGAAGTTCAACGCGGTGAAAATCTTCTCGATCGTCGCATCCAGCGCCGAACACAGGGTCAGGCGCACTTCACCGACGAATTTCAGGACGAAGGTACCGCTCTGCTCGGCGAACTGGATTCTACCGGTACTCATTGAAGGTTCCTGCTCAACACCAATAGGGCGATATCATCCGGCATCTCCCCAAGCGTAGCCAATCCAAATCGTTGACGCAGCCCATCCAGGCTGCCACCTGCTGCCCTGACGATTTCCGGCAGGGCGGTTTCTTTATCTTTGAGCGTGTCACCCGGCAAAAGGTCCAGAATGCCATCGGACATCAGGCTGAGGCTGAACTGCGGCGGCAGCTCCACCACCAGGTCCTGGTAGGTGGCCTCGTCGAACAGCCCCACCGGCAGGCCGCGGCCTTCCAGGTAGCGGGTGTGCTCGGGGGTGTGCAGCACCGGCAGCGGCAGATGGCCGCCAACGGCGTAGGTCAGCAGGCCGGTGTCTTCATCGATCACCCCGCCAACCATGGTCACGTGCTTGCCCAGCTTGCAGTTGATCAGCCCGCGATTGATGTGGCTGAGCACCTGCGAGGGTTTGAATTCGCGCATCTTGCTGCCGCGCTTGAATTCGAACAACAGCCGCGTGGTCATGAACTTCAGCAGCACGGTGACGAACGCTGACGACGCGCCATGCCCGGAGACGTCGGCGAGATAGAAAGCGATACGCCGTTCGTCCACCCGGAAGTAATCGGCAAAATCACCCGACAGGTACAGCGATGGGATGATCTGGTGCTCGAAGGCGAACTCGCCGGCCACCCAAGGGCTTTCCGGCAGCATGTTCATCTGCACCTGGCGACCGGCGGTCTGGTCCTCCTGCAGCAGGTGCAGGCTGGCTTCCAGTTCGCGGTTGGCGGCTTCGAGCTTGTCGCGGTAGCGCTGGTTTTCCAGCACCAGGCGCGAGCGGTCGAGGGCGCGGCGCACCGAATGCTCGAGCACGGCCAGGTCTTCCAGCGGCTTGATCAGGTAGTCGGCAGCGCCCAGGCGCAACGCTTCCACCGCATCGCTCATGACGCCGGCACCGGACACCACGATCACGGGTAACTGCGGCGCGCGCTCGCTGACCTGGCGGATCAGTTCAAGGCCGCCCATCTGCGGCATGCGCAGATCGCAGATCACGAGGTCGGGCTGGTGTTCTTCGAAGACCTGAAGCCCCTGCTGGCCATTGCCGGCCTGGAGGACGCTGAAGCCACTGTCTTCAAGATAGGCGGCGAGGCTTGCACGGACCACGTCGTCGTCATCGATGATCAGCAGCGTTGCACTGGTTTTCTGCATGTGGGCGAACGGCGCCGATTTGGGTTGGTGCAGCGGTGTCGGCAAGGCAGACGGCCAGCTACGGGAATTCTTTGTGGTCACACTCTACTTGAGTTGTAGGACAAGAACACTTGCCCGGCAACTGTCAGAGGGACCTTGTAAGGCGCAGACGGTACTCCCATCCGGCAGGCGTTTCAAGCATGCAAAGGTTCACCTCGACGCACTTTACAGGCCAAATCACCGGGAGTTATAAGAAAGTCGACCAGCGCAACCCGATGGGAAGGATGCAGCATGCCTCATACGCCCTCCAGCCATGACGAGAAACGCGATTTCATCCGCATGCGCATCGACACCGAGGTCAGCCTGCTGCACGCAGGCCAGGTGATCGCGGCAGTGTGCCTGGACCTGTCCAGCGGCGGCATGCAGGTGCAGGCACCGCAGCGCTTCCATGTGGGGGACCATATCGAGGTACGGATCGAGTCCGACCACCCGGCGCTGAAGGGGCTGCACGCCAGCACCGAAGTGGTGTGGATTGCCGACCAGCCGGGCGGGCAGCAGAAGTTCGGTTTGCGGATTCTGGCGATGCATTGATGGGCCTGCTGGGCACCCCTGTAGGAGCGGCCTTGTGTCGCGATGGGCTGCGCAGCAGCCCCCGGCTTCAGCTTCGCCGCATGAATTGCCGGGGCCGCTTTGCGGCCCTATCGCGACACAAGGCCGCTCCTACACGGGGACTGTGCAGGACCAAGCACGCGCAGGATCAGAAGTCGTCTTCGACCTCGCCATCCTTGACCTTGAACTCGCGGTTCTGCAGGTAGGCGTTGCGAATGAAGATGTACTTGTCACCCTGGATCAGCTTCTCTGCCGACAGCAGGTCGGCGCGGGTGTCGATGATATCCAGGGCGAAGATCGAATTGCGCGTCGGCACATGGTCGATGTAGCGGTAGGGTTCGGTATAGGTGTCCGGGTACTTGGCCACGCCGTCACGCACGGTGCTCGGGCCCAGCAGCGGGATGACCACGTACGGGCCGCTCGGCACGCCCCAGTAGCCGAGGGTCTGGCCGAAGTCCTCGTCGTTGCGCTGTAGGCCCATCTTGGTACCCACGTCGAAGAAGCCGCCCAGGCCGAAGGTGGTGTTGACGATCAGCCGCGCCGTGTCCACGCCCGCAGCATGGGGCTTGAACTGCAGCAGGTCGTTGGCCAGGTTGGTCACGTCACCCAGGTTGCGGAAGATGTTGTGGATGCCATCTTCGAGGAACTGCGGGGTGACCGCCTGGTAGCCCTTGGCCAATGGCTTGAGGGCATAGGTGTCGAGGGTATCGTTGAAACGGAAGATCGGACGGTTGACCGCTTCCCAGGGATCTTCCTCGGTGGCGGCCTGGGTGGCTGCCACGGGCGCCAGCAGCATGCTGGCGCAGACACAGGCCTGGGTGACTCGTTCGATCACACTGGCACCGATCCTACGCATAGGTGTTTCTCCATCGAATTTCTCGGCCGCAAGCGCAAACGGGTGCGCTGCTGTACGGCGGCAGTATAGAGGCTTGCGGGCTGATAAACAGCTTTACACATCTCTGCTCAATATTTTGTGAACAACTGTTGCGCGGCGCCCGCTGTCACAGGGCGGTAACAATCGCCGAATAGCCTGCGGACTATTTGAGGGAAGTTGCCATGGACGCTGCACCCGCCTTCACCGCTGTGCTGTTCGGCTTGCGCGGCTGCCTGGTGCAAGCCGCCAATGGCGCCCCCTCGCCCGCCCCCGGCGCCCTGGCCACCCTCGCCAGCCTGCGCCAGCGCCAGGTGCCGTGCATCTGGCTGGACGACCTCGACGCCACCCAGAGCAAGCGCCTTGCGCACGTACTGCCCGCCTGGCTGCCGGGGCATTCGGTGAACGGCGTGCGCTGGCCGGCGCCGAATGCCTGCTGGCAGGCCCTGATGACGCTCGACAGCCAACGCCTGGACGGCTGCGTGCTGGTCAGCGGCGACCCTCGCCTGCTGCAATCTGGCCTGAACGCGGGGTTGTGGACGGTAGGGCTGGCAGCCTGCAGCCCGTTTTGCGACCGCAGCTCGCGGCAATGGCAAGCCATGACTGCGCAGGAACAGGACCTGGCCCGTGGCAAGGCGACGCTGGAACTGTTCAGCCTGGGCGTGCACTCGGTGATCGACCACCTGGAAGCGCTGGACACCTGCCTGCAGGACATCGCCCAACGCCGGCGTAAGGGCGAAAAACCCTGATACAGCACCTTTGACGCGGATCATGCAAAGCAACGGCAGGTGGATTACGCTGAAGACAGGCCAGAACCTTTGCCGCTTCGCTGAGGTCCATGGCTTGCCAAGCCATTGATGGAGAACTGCCAATGCCTGCCCGCGAATTGCAAGAGCGCCTGAACAGCTTGCGCGAGCAACTGGACCGCAACGTGCCGCTTTCTGACGAGGAACTGGCCGCGCTGCACGAAGAAGCGCGCCAGATCGAGGCGCAACTGAAGCTTGAGGAAGCCACGCCAGACAACAACCTGGTGGACGGCGTGAACCTGGCGATCGAACGCTTCGAGGCCGACCACCCCGACCTCACCGCCACCCTGCGCAGCATTGCCAACTCGCTGCACAGCATGGGGATCTGAAAAAGCCGGGGCTGCTTCGCAGCCCATTCGCAGCACAAGGCTGCTCCTACTGGGGTTATGCGTTTCCCTGTAGGAGCAGCCTTGTGCTGCGAATGGGCCGCAAAGCGGCCCCGGCGCACTTGAACTTACTGCCGAACCAGGCGCTTGTTGTCCGGGCTGATCGCCCCCGTGCTGCGGTAAGGGTTGATATCCAGCCCACCTCGGCGCACATAGCGCGCATAAACCGTCAAATGCTCCGGCTGCAGCAGGTTCTTCAAGTCCAGGTAGATCCGCTCCACACACTGCTCGTGGAAGTCGGCATGCTGGCGGAAGCTGATCAGGTAGGTCAGCAGGCTGGCATGGTCCAGCGCCCTGCCCTTGTACTCGACCACCACGCTGCCCCAGTCCGGCTGGCCGGTGACCGGGCAGTTGGACTTCAGCAGGTGGCTGTGCAGGGTTTCTTCCACCTGCCGCTCCGGGTTGCAGTGCAGCAGCTCTGGCTGTGGCTGTTCGTAATTGCTGATGGCAACGTCCAGCGCATCGATGCACTGCCCCGGCAAGGCCACTACGCCTTGGGCCTCGACCTCGGCCAGGGTGCGCACTTTCACGCCGACCGGCTTGCCGGCGGCGGCGGACAGGTCTTTCTCCAGGCACGCCTGCAGTTCGCCAAGCGAGGCGAACACTGTCTGGTTCAGCGAATTCAGGTACAGCTTGAACGACTTGGACTCGATGATGTTCGGCGAATCGGCGGGGATGGCGAACTCGCCGATCGCCACCACCGGCTTGCCCGACGGCAGCAGCCAGCTCAGCTCGAAGCAGTTCCAGTAATCCACACCCTGCCACGGCAAAGTCTGGGCGGTAACGCCCAGTTCGGCCCACTTGGCGGTACGCGGGATCGGGAACAGCAACTCCGGAGAATAGGTGGCAATGTATTCGCTGGACTTGCCCAGCGGGGAATGTTCGGCAGCGGGATGCATGGAAACTGACCTGAAGGTTCGAAATTGCCCCTAGTCTACCGGTTTTGCACCCCGCCTTGGAGCGCAAGTCAGCGGGATTACATCTTCGTCAGTTTGGGGCGAGCGGGTGCATCGTCACGTATCATCTCAGCATCACCCAATCCCTGTGGGAGCGGGTTCACCCGCGAACACCGGCAAAGCCGGTGCCATGCACCGTGTTGAATTCTTCGCGGGTAAACCCGCTCCCACAGGGTTTTGTGCCGTTTGCTGGAGTCAATTCACCCAATGAAACTGCTGATCGTCGAAGACCAGGCCCGTACCGGCCAGTACCTGAGCCAGGGCCTGAACGAGGCCGGCTTCGCCACCGAACTGGCCACTGACGGCGAGACCGGCCAGTTCCTCGCCCTGACCGGCGACCACGACCTGCTGATTCTGGACGTGATGCTGCCCGGCCGTGACGGCTGGCAGATCCTCCAGGCCGTGCGCCAGGCCGGCCTGGACACCCCGGTACTGTTTCTCACCGCCCGCGATGCCGTGGAGGACCGGGTGCACGGCCTGGAATTGGGCGCCGATGATTACCTGGTCAAGCCGTTCGCCTTCTCCGAACTGCTGGCGCGGGTGCGCAGCCTTCTGCGCCGGGGCACCAGCCCCAGCCAGGACACCACCCTGGGCCTGGCCGATCTGCGCCTGGACCTGATCCGCCGCCGCGCCGAGCGCGCCGGCCAGCGCATCGACCTGACCGCCAAGGAGTTCGCCCTGCTTGAACTGCTGCTGCGCCGCCAGGGCGAGGTGCTGCCCAAATCGCTGATCGCCTCGCAGGTGTGGGACATGAATTTCGACAGCGACACCAATGTGATCGAAGTGGCGATCCGCCGCCTGCGCCTGAAGATCGACGACCCGCACCCCAACAAGCTGATCCATACCGTACGCGGCATGGGCTATGTACTCGAAGAGCGCGCTGAGTGATGCGTCGGGTCTCCCTCGGCAGCCGCCTGGCCCTGCTGTTCGCCGCCTGCACCGCCGCTGTCTCGCTCGGTGCCGGCCTGATATTCAGCCGGGCCAGCGAACAGCATTTCGTCGAACTGGACCAGCAACTGCTGGACTCGCGCCTGTCGCTGTTCCGCACCCAGCTGGCCGGCATCACCACCCCGGCCGAGCTGCAGGCGCGCCTGCCCGCCTTGCGCGATGAACTGGGCCACCAGGCCGACCTGGCCCTGCGCATCAACGGCAGCGACGGCGCCACCTGGTTCGAAAGCCGCACAGGCCTGCCCCGGACGCCACTGCCCGACGGGCTGGCAACCCTGCATGCGCAAGGCACCGACTACCGCAGCCTGGCCGTGCACCTGGCGCAAGACGCCCCGCAGTCGCCACAACTGACCCTGTACCTCGACATCACCCATCACCAGCACTTCCTGCAGGGCATGCAACGGCTGATCTGGCTGACGGTGGGCCTGTCGGCGCTGGCCACGGCGCTACTCGGTGCCTGGGCTGCACGCCGCGGGCTGCGACCGTTGCGGCAGATGGGCCAGGTGGCTGCCAGCGTATCGGCGCGCTCGCTCACCACACGCCTGCCGGTGGCACAGATGCCCGAAGAGCTGGCCGAACTGGCGACGGCCATGAACGCCATGCTGCAGCGCCTGGACGATGCCTTCCAGCGCCTGTCGGCATTCTCCGCCGACATCGCCCACGAGCTGCGCACGCCGCTGTCCAACCTGCTGACCCACACCCAGGTCACCCTCACCCGCCCGCGCAGCCTCGAAGAGTACCGCGAAGCCCTGCACGGCAACCTCGAGGAGCTGCAATGGATGGCGCAGATGATCAACGACATGCTGTTCCTGGCCAAGGCCGACCATGGCCTGCTGGTGCCGGGGCAAGCACCGCTAGTGCTGCATGAGGAGGTGGATGCACTGCTGGAGTACTACGCGCCGCTGGCAGAGGACAGCGGCGTGCAGATGCTGCGCGAGGGTGAGGCGCTGCTGCAGGGCGACCGGCATATGCTGCGCCGGGCGCTGTCCAACTTGCTGGACAATGCCTTGCGCTTCACCCCGGCGGGTGGGCAGATAAAGGTGACATTGGGGCCAGGGCCGAGGATTGGCGTGGCCAATACCGGGGCGGCTATCGAGCCGGCAGTGTTACCACGGTTGTTCGACCGCTTCTACCGGGTGGACCCGGCGCGGCGGGAAGGCAGTAGCGAGCATGCCGGGTTGGGGTTGGCGATTACCCGGTCGATCGTGCAGGCCCATGGTGGGAGCATTCGGGCGCAATGCGAGGATGGGTGGACGCGGTTTTTGATCGAGTTCACTCAGGGTCGGTGAAACTGGGGCTGCTTCGCAGCCCATCGCGACACAAGGCCGCTCCCACAAGGATCGCGTCAGCTTGGCCAATTCGCGATCCTTGTGGGAGCGACCTTGTGTCGCGAAAGGGGCGCAAAGCGCCCCCAGACTCTCAGGTAAACATCAAACTGCCAGGCCAATCGCCGGCTGCACCTGCGATGCCCGATAAGCCGGGTAAATGGTCGCCAGGAAGCTCATCACCAACCCGGCAGTGCAGATGATCGCCACATCGCCCCACTGCAACTGCGACGGCAAGCTGCTGACGAAGTACACATCCGAAGTAAAGATGTGCTGCCCGCTCACCCGCTCCAGCCAACCGACGATCTGGCTGACGTTGAACGCCGCAATTACCCCAAGCACGCCACCGATCAGCGTCCCGACAATGCCGATCAGGCTGCCCTGGACCATGAACGTGCCCATGATCTGCGCAGGCGTGGCGCCCAGGGTACGGAGGATGGCGATGTCCGGGCCCTTGTCGTTCACCACCATCACCAGGGTGGCGATGATGTTGAACGCTGCCACCGCGATGATCATCAGCAACAGCAGGCCGATCATGGTCTTTTCCATCTTCATGGCGCTGAACAGGCTGCCCTGGGTATGCGACCAGTCATCGGCACGGTAGGCATCGCCCAGCCCGGCAGCGATGGCCTTGGACACCTGCGGTGCGGCATACAGGTCGTGCAGTTTCAGGCGCACGCCCTGCACCTGGCCCGGCGCCCAGCGCTGCATGGCGCCGGCATCGTCGACGTGGATGTAAGCCTGCGAGCCGTCCAGCTCGGCGCCGACCTTGAAGATGCCGACCACGGTCAGGCGCTGCATGCGCGGGGTGATGCCACCCGGCTCCTTGCTGATTTCCGGCACGATCAGGGTCAGTTTGTCGCCGGTATTCAGGCGGAAGCGCCGCGCAGTCAGCTCACCGATGACCACGCCGAACTCACCCGGCTGCAGGTCCTGCAGGCGGCCCTGGACGATATGCTGGCCGACGATCGAGACCTTGTCCTCTTCAGCCGGGTCGATACCGCCTACCTGGATCGGCTGCATCGCGCCCTTGTACGACAGCATGCCTTCCATTTCGGTAATCGGCGCCGCCGCCATCACCGCCGGGTCGCGCATGGCCGCGTCCGCCACCTTGTGCCAGTCGTCCAGCGGCTGCACGCCGAGGATGGCGGCATGCGGCACCAGGCCGAGGATGCGCGAACTCATTTCGCGCTGGAAGCCATTCATCACCGACAGCACCACGATCATCGCCAGCACGCCCAGCGACAGGCCGATCATCGAGGTCATCGAGATGAACGAGATGAAGTGGTTGCGGCGCTTGGCTCGGGTGTAGCGCGCGCCGATGAAGATGGGCAAGGGTCTGAACATGTACGAAATCACCCAATGAAAACAGGAAAACGGGGCGGCACCGGCCACCCCGTGCAGTCGATCAGATCGCCACCAGGTGGCCGTCGTCGAGCTTCAATACACGGTCCATCTGGCGCGCCAGGTTGAGGTCGTGGGTAACCACCAGGAACGCCGTGCGCGACGCGCTGGACAGTTCCTGCATCAACTCCTGGATGCCCTGGGCGGTGTGGTGGTCGAGGTTGCCGGTCGGCTCGTCGAGCATTACCAGGCCGGGGCGGTTGACCAGTGCCCGGGCGATCGCCACCCGCTGGCGTTCACCACCGGACAGTTCGGCCGGCTTGTGGTTGAAGCGGTGGGCCAGGCCCACGCGCTTGAGCAGCGCCTCGGCACGCTCACGGGCTTCGGGGATGGGCGTGCGGCCGATCAGCAATGGCATGCACACGTTCTCGATGGCAGTGAATTCCGGCAGCAGGTGGTGGAACTGGTAGACAAAGCCCAGCTCGCGGTTGCGCAACAGGCCACGGGCACGCTCGCCCAATGCCGACAGCTCCTCGCCGGCCAGCCAGACGCTGCCCTGGGTCGGCCGGTCGAGGCCGCCCAGCAGGTTGAGCAAGGTACTCTTGCCCGAGCCGGAGCTACCCACGATGGCTACCCGCTCCCCGGCATGCAGCTCGAGGTTGAGCCCGGACAGCACCTGCACCGATTCCGGGCCCTCGTCGTAGGACTTGCCCAGGTTGCGGCAACTCAGAACGGCTTTATCACTCATGCGCGACTCACTCATAACGTAGCGCCTCTGCAGGCTGGGTGCGGGCCGCACGCCAGGCCGGGTACAGGGTGGCGAAGAAACTCAGGACCAGCGCCGCACCGCAGACCATGTACACGTCCTGGGCCTGGATCTGCGACGGCAGGTAATCGATGAAATACACGTCGGCGTTGAGGAACTTGTGCCCGATCAGTTTCTCGATGCCGGCGATCACCGCGCTCACGTTCAGCGCGGCGACGATCCCGACCACGGCGCCGATCAGGGTACCGATCACCCCGATCACCGTGCCCTGGACCATGAAGATGAGCATGATCTGCCCGGGCGTGGCGCCCAAGGTACGCAGGATGGCGATGTCGCCACGCTTGTCGTTGACCACCATCACCAGGGTGGAAATGATGTTGAACGCCGCCACCGCCACGATCAGCAGCAACAACAGGCCGATCATGGCCTTTTCCATGCGGATCGCCTGGTACAGGTTGCCGTGGGTACGGGTCCAGTCACGGCTGTAGAACTCCTGCTCACCCAGGCGCTGGGCGATGTCCCAGGCCACCCGTGGCGCCTGGAACAGGTCGTCGAACTTCAGGCGCAGGCCCTGGACCTGGTCGGGCTTCCAGCGGTGCAGGCGGGACAGGTCGCTGATGTTGGTCAGGCCCAGGTAGCCGTCGATCTCGCCCGCGCCCACGTGGAAGGTGCCGACCACGGTGAAGCGCTTCATGCGCGGGAACATGCCGGCCGGGGTCACGCTGACCTCGGGGGCGACGAAGGTGAGCTTGTCGCCGATGCCCACGCCCAGCTTGGCCGCGGCCTTGTCGCCGATCATGATGCCCCACTCGCCCGGCGCCAGCTGGTCGAGGCGGCCTTGCAGGACGAACTTGTCGATGATCGACACTTCGCGCTCGCGGGCCGGGTCGATGCCGTTGAGCAGCACCTTCTGCACCTTGCCTTCATGGGTCAGCAGGCCCTGCATCTGGGTGAAGGGCGCAACCGCCACCACCTGCGGATTCTGCTTTACTTGTTGGGCAAGGGCCGGCCAGTCGGCAATGGGCTGGCCGCTCTCCAGCGTGGCATGCGGGATCATGCCCAACACGCGGGTGCGCATCTCGTGGTCGAAACCGTTCATCACCGAGAGCACCACGATCATCACCACCACGCCCAGGGCGAGGCCGATCATCGAGGTCAGGGAAATGAACGAGACGAAGTGATTGCGACGTTTGGCACGGGTATAACGCGTGCCGATGAATGCGAAAAGAGGTCTGAACATGTCGGGGCTTGTTCGGATGAAAGGGAACGTCCTTGTGGCGAGGCGCCTACGGCGGCTTTACACTCGGACCACCGCCGCTACCTTGGGTTCGCCATGACGACATTAGACGAAGAAGATCGCCGCGAATACTACCGCATCGAAGATCGGATCGCACTTCAAATCAGCCCCCTCAGCGCGGCCGAAGCCCTTGACCCAGATGTGTTGCAAGATGATTCGCCACTATTCAACCTGCTCAGCGAACTGCACCTGTCCGACTTCGAGTCGCAGCACCTGCTGCGCCAGCTGAGCGAAAAGGACCGCACCCTCGCCGCCTTCCTGCGCGCGCAGAACAAACGCCTCGACCTGCTTAGCGCGGTGGTTGCCCAGACCCTGATCGGCGAAGTCGGCCAGCCCCAGCCGGTGGTCATTTCCGAGGGCGGCATCGAATTCGCGCAAGCCGCAGCGGTGGCCCCCGGCACCCGAGTCAAGGTGAAGATGGTGCTGATGCCGCGCGCCCACGGCCTGCTGCTGCGCGGCAAGGTAACCCATTGCGACCCGCGCCCGGAGGGCGGCTTCGAGGTCGGCACCGAATTCACCGACATGACCGACGCCCAACGGCAACTGCTGGCCCGCTACATCCTGCAGCGCCAGCAGCAGCAACGGCGCCAGCAACTGGAACAGAACGACCCCGCCTCCTGAGCCCATTTTTCTCTGATTTGAAGGAACGAACGTGACCCTGATCTACGGCCACCGCGGCGCCAAGGGCGAAGCGCCCGAGAACACCCTGAAGAGCTTCCAGCAATGCCTCGCCCATGGCGTGACCCGCTGCGAGCTGGACCTGCACCTGTCGGCCGACAACGAGCTGATGGTGATCCACGACCCCACTCTCAAGCGCACCACCGGCAAACGCGGCAAGGTGGTCGAGCACCCGGCCGCCGAGCTGGTCAAGATCGATGCCCGCAAAGGCGGCCCGGGCCACGTCCAGCCCTGCCCGATCCCGAAACTGGAAGAACTGTTCCAGAAATGCCCGTTCGAGCACTGGCAGCTGGAGGTGAAAAGCGCCTCGCGCACCCGTGCCGCCACTACCGTGCTGGCAATCCGCGAACTGGCCCAGCAGTACGGCCTGCTGGACAAGGTGACCATCACCTCCAGCTCACGCGAAGTGCTGGGTGCCGCCCTGGAGCTGGTGCCGGACGTCAAGCGCGGGCTGGTGGCCGAATACGCCTGGCTCGACCCGCTGAAAGTGGCGCAGAACTACGGCTGCGAGCTGCTGGCATTGAACTGGACACTGTGCACCCCCGAGCGCCTGCTCAAAGCCCAGGGCCAGGGTTTGCACGTGTCGGTGTGGACGGTCAACGAACCGGCACTGATGCGCCGGCTCGCTGATTTTGGCGTGGACAGCCTGATTACAGACTTTCCCGGTTTGGCCAAGACCACCCTCGGGCAGGGTTGAAATCGGTCTCTCCGACCGGCTCAGGCCACCGGTCGGAGCCGCTCAAAAAAGCCGGTTCAGGCCGTCGTAGGCAGCTACCCGATAGGCTTCGGCCATGGTCGGGTAGTTGAACGTGGTGTTGACGAAGTACTTCAGGTTGTTCTGCTCACCCGGCTGGTTCATGATCGCCTGGCCGATGTGGACGATCTCCGAAGCCTGGTAGCCGAAGCAGTGTACGCCAAGGATTTCCAGGGTTTCGCGGTGGAACAGGATCTTCAGCATGCCCTGCGGCTCACCGGCGATCTGCGCGCGCGCCATGCCCTTGAAGAAGGCCTTGCCCACTTCGTACGGCACCTTGGCCTGGGTCAGTTCCTGTTCGTTGCGGCCGATCGAGCTGATCTCCGGAATGGTGTAGATGCCGGTCGGCACGTCGTTGACGAAGCGCCAGCTGCCATTATCGACGATGCTGCCAGCGGCAGAGCGGCCCTGGTCATGAGCGGCACTGGCCAGGCTCGGCCAGCCAATCACGTCGCCGGCACCGTAGATGTTCGGCACGCTGGTGCGGTAGGCCTCGTCGACCTCGATCTGGCCGCGGCTGTTGACCTTGATACCGATGTTTTCCAGGCCCAGCTTGTCGGTGTTGCCGGTACGGCCGTTGCACCACAGCAAGGCGTCTGCCTTGATCTTCTTGCCCGACTTCAGGTGCAGGATCACCCCGTTGTCCAGGCCTTCGACGCGCTCATACTCTTCGTTGTGGCGCACGGTGATGTTGTTGTTGCTGAAGTGGTAGCTCAGCGCCTGGGAAATTTCCGAGTCGAGGAAGCTCAGCAACTGGCCACGGTTGTCCACCAGCTCTACCAATACACCCAGGCCGCTGAAGATCGAGGCGTATTCGCAACCGATCACGCCGGCACCGTACACGATCAGCTTGCGTGGGGTGTGGCTGAGGCTGAGGATGGTGTCGCTGTCGTAGACGCGCGGGTGGTGGAAGTCGATGTCGGCCGGGCGGTACGGGCGCGAGCCGGTGGCGATGATGATGTGCTTGGCGTTGAGCTTTTCCACCACACCGTTCGGGCAGACCACTTCAACGGTCTGCTCGTCGGCGAAGCTGCCGGTGCCGAAGAACACGTCCACGCGGTTACGCGCGTAGTAGCCGGTGCGCGACGCTACCTGCTTGGCGATGACCTTCTCGGCGCTTTTCAGCACGTCCGGGAACGAGAACCAGCGCGGCTCACCGATGGCACGGAACATCGGGTTGGTGTTGAACTGCATGATCTGCCGCACCGAGTGACGCAGTGCCTTGGACGGGATGGTGCCCAGGTGGGTGCAGTTGCCCCCGACCTGGCGACGGCTATCGACCATCGCCACCTTGCGCCCTGCTTTGGCGGCGTTCATTGCCGCACCTTCTCCGGCCGGGCCGGAACCCAGCACCACTACGTCGTAGTTGTAGACAGCCATGCGTACTCCTTCAGAACTGGCCCGCAAGCCACGGTCGCTCGCGGGGCGCGATCATGCCGCCGGGGCGTCATGAGAAAATTCGGGTGCAGTCTAATCAAGCGTGAACGCCGCGCACATTAACCCTTGGTCGCGTCGTAGGCCAATTTTGCCCGCACTACATGTGTGAACCATTCCCTGGCGGCGATCATCCCTGCTTGCGCTTTCATTCGCCTTTCACTGCCCGTTCGAATGCGGGCGTAGCTCGGGAGACGAAGCCACCCTCGGCCCGAGTCACCAATACCGCGGCCAGGTCATGCGCCACGGCAAAATCCCAGCCACGTTCCGGGCCCAGGATCAACAGCAGCGTCGAATAGCCGTCGGCCTGCAGCGCCGAGGCATCGAGCACGGTGACCGCGGCCAGGTCGTGCTGCACCGGGCGCCCGAGGCGGGCATCGAAGGTGTGCGAATAGCGCCGGCCATTCTCCTCGAAATAGTGCCGATAGTCACCCGAGGTTGATACTGAAAGGCCATTGACCGGGATGATCTGGCGGGCTATCTGGCGATCTTCGCGGGGCAGCTCCAGGGCGATGCGCCATGGGCTGCCATCGGGCTTGCGGCCGGCGGCCTTGAGCTCGCCGGTGGCTTCGGCGACAAAGCTGGCCACGCCCATGGCCTGCAGGCGCGCGGCGATCAGGTCGACGGCATGGCCGGCGGCGATGCTGTTGAAGTCGAGTTGCACCGGGGCGTCCTTGCAAAGGGCCTGGCCGTCGATGTGCAAGTGCCGGTAGCCCACGCGCTGGCGCACCTGGGCCAGGGCCAGCGGGTCGGGCACCTGCTCGTGACGGGCCTGGGGGCCGAAGCCCCACAGGTCGAGCAAGGGTTCGACGGTAAGGTCGAAGGCGCCGCCGCTCTGCTCGGCCAGGTGCTGACCAAGGCTGACCAGTTCGAGCATGTCGGACGGCAGGACCAGGCACTGATTGGCGGGCAACTGGTTGAAACGGCTGACGGTGGAGTCGCCGCGGTAGGTCGAGTAATGCTGGTCGATGTCGTGCAGGATGGTTTCGACTGCCGCCTGCACCTGGACCGGCGCCGGGCCGCCGGGTTCGCGCACGTACTGGATGCTGTAGCTGCTGCCCATGGTCGGGCCGCCCAGGCGCTCCAGGGTGGGGCCCTGGTTGCAGGCGGTGAGCAGCATGAGGATGAACAGCAAGGCTGTGCGCAAGGTTCGGGCTCTCGATTACCTGTACTGGCCCTGTGGGAGCGGCCTTGTGTCGCGAAAGGGCTGCGCAGCAGCCCCGGCATTTTCAGATGTGACGCTGACAACCGGGGGCTGCTGCGCAGCCCTTTCGCGACACAAGGCCGCTCCCACAATGACCGCGCCAGCACAGAAAATATCAGGCGAAAAAAAACGGGAACCCGAAGGTTCCCGTTTTTTCATTGCCTTACAAGCGTATCAGTGCGGAAACGCTGGCGGGTTCACACCGGCCATCTCTTCCATCACACGAACCACCTGGCAGCTGTAACCGAATTCGTTGTCGTACCAGACGTACAGAACAACGCGGTTGTCGTTGCAGATGGTCGCTTCGGCGTCAACCACACCGGCGTGGCGCGAACCGACGAAGTCGGTCGAAACCACTTCCTGCGAGCTGACGTAATCGATCTGCTTGTGCAGTTCCGAGTGCATGGCGGTCTGGCGCAGGTACTCGTTGATCTCGTCGCGGCTGGTGGCCTTCTCGAGGTTCAGGTTGAGGATGGCCATCGAAACGTTCGGCGTCGGTACGCGAATGGCGTTGCCGGTCAGCTTGCCCTTCAGCACTGGCAGTGCCTTGGCGGCAGCAGTGGCGGCGCCGGTTTCGGTGATGACCATGTTCAGCGGCGCGGCACGGCCACGGCGGCTGCCCTTGTGGAAGTTGTCGATCAGGTTCTGGTCGTTGGTGAACGAGTGAACGGTTTCGACGTGGCCGTTGACGATGCCGTACTGGTCGTTGATGGCCTTGAGCACCGGCACGATGGCGTTGGTGGTGCAGGAAGCGGCCGAGATGATCTTGTCATCGGCAGCGATGTCACCGTGGTTGATGCCGTGCACGATGTTCTTCAGCGCGCCCTTGCCAGGTGCGGTGAGGATCACGCGGGCAGCGCCCGGGCAGGCCAGGTGCTGGCCCAGGCCGTCGGCATCACGCCATACGCCGGTGTTGTCGACGATCAGCGCGTTTTCGATGCCGTACTGGGTGTAGTCGACTTCGCTCGGGCTCTTGGCGTAGATAACCTGGATCAGGTTGCCGTTGGCGGTGATGGTGTTGTTGGCTTCGTCGATGGTGATGGTGCCATCGAACGGGCCGTGCACCGAGTCACGGCGCAGCAGGCTGGCACGCTTGACCAGGTCGTTCTCGGCGCCCTTGCGCACGACGATGGCGCGCAGGCGCAGGCCGTCGCCGCCACCGGTCTTCTCGATCAGGATGCGCGCCAGCAGGCGGCCGATGCGGCCGAAGCCGTACAGGACAACGTCAGTGCCCTTGCGCGCCGAAGCGTTCTGCTGGCCAACCACCTCGGCCAGTTCTTCACGGACGAACTGCTCGGCAGTGCGGCCATTGCCTTCCTGCTTGAACTTGTTGGCCAGCTTGCCCAGGTCGACCGAAGCGGCGCCCAGTTTCAGCTCACTCATGGCCTTGAGCAGGGGGAATGTCTCGTGGACGGACAGTTCGGTTTCGTCGGCTTGACGATGACGCGCAAAGCGGTGCGCCTTGAGGATCGAGATAACCGAACGGTTGATCAGGCTACGGCCATAAATCGAGCTCACCACGTTGTTGTTGCGGTAGAGCTGACCGATAAGCGGGATCATCGCTTCAGCCAGGGCTTCACGATCGATCCACTCACCAAGACACTGGTCGGGCTTCTGAGTCACGGGAACCTTCCACATGTAGGGACAGAAAAAAGGGGCTACATTATGACGCCCCAACGCGTTACGGGCAATGAGCGCCTGTCGCGGCCACGCAAGCCAGCGTTCACGCCCTTTCGAACCTGACAGCCGGCACCGTCACCGGTACAATTGATCTCTTTGCCGCAACGCTTGGAGTGCAATCTCCCGTGTCAGTTCTGCGCCTACCGCAAATGTCGGCCACGGCCGGCAAACAAACCTGGGGCAATCTACCCGGTGCCACCCTCAGCCTGGCCATCGCCGAGGCCGCCAGCAGCGCGGGCCGCTTCACTTTGCTGCTGACTGCCGACAGCCAGGCTGCCGATCGTCTGGAACAGGAACTTCGCTTCTTTGCCCCGGACCTGCCGGTGCTGCCGTTCCCCGATTGGGAAACCCTGCCCTACGACCTGTTCTCGCCGCACCAGGACATCATTTCCCAGCGCATCGCCAGCCTCTACCGCCTGCCGGAGCTGAGCCACGGCATCCTCGTGGTGCCGATCACCACCGCCCTGCACCGCCTGGCGCCGACCCGCTTCCTGCTGGGCAGCAGCCTGGTGCTGGACGTGGGCCAGACCATCGACGTGGAGCAGATGCGCCTGCGCCTGGAGGCCAGTGGCTATCGCTGCGTCGACACCGTCTACGAGCATGGCGAGTTCGCCGTGCGCGGCGCGCTGATCGACCTGTTCCCGATGGGCAGCAAGCTGCCCTACCGCATCGACCTGTTCGATGACGAGATCGAGACGCTGCGCACCTTCGACCCCGAGACCCAGCGCTCGATCGACAAGGTAGATTCGGTGCGCCTGCTGCCGGCGCGCGAGTTCCCGATGCAGAAAGAGGAAGTGACCCGCTTCAAGGCGCGCTTCCGCGAACGCTTCGATGTCGATTTCCGCCGCAGCGCGATCTTCCAGGACCTGGCCAGCGGCATCATCCCCGCCGGCATCGAGTACTACCTGCCGCTGTTCTTCGAAGAAACCTCGACCCTGTTCGACTACCTGCCGGCCGACACCCAGGTGTTCTCGCTGCCCGGCGTGGAACAGGCCGCAGAACACTTCTGGAACGACGTGCGCGGGCGTTATGAAGACCGCCGTGGCGACCTGAGCCGGCCGCTGCTGCCACCGGCCGAACTGTTCCTGCCGGTGGAAGACTGCTTCGCCCGGCTCAAGCAATGGCCACGGGTAGTGGTCAGCACCGAAGACCTCGACCCGGGCGTGGGCCGCGAGCGCTTCCCGGCGCGCCCCCTGCCCAACCTGGCAATCGAGGCCAAGGCCAACCAGCCCCTGGCCGAACTGGCCAATTTCCTCGACCAGTTCCCTGGCCGAGTGTTGTTCACCGCCGAATCGGCAGGCCGGCGCGAAGTGCTGCTGGAGCTGCTCGAACGGCTGAAACTGCGCCCGCATACCGTCGACGGCTGGGCCGACTTCATCACCGGCAACGAACGCCTGGCAATCACCATCGCCCCGCTGGACGAAGGCCTGCTGCTGGACGACCCAGCCATCGCCCTGGTCGCCGAAAGCCCGCTGTTCGGCCAGCGGGTCATGCAGCGCCGGCGCCGCGACAAGCGCGGCGAAACCGCCAACGACGCAGTGATCAAGAACCTGACCGAGCTGCGCGAAGGCGCGCCGGTGGTGCACATCGACCATGGCGTGGGCCGCTACCTGGGCCTGGCCACCCTGGAAATCGACGGCCAGGCCGCCGAATTCCTCACCCTGGAATACGCCGAGGGCGCCAAGCTGTACGTGCCGGTGGCCAACCTGCACCTGATCGCCCGCTACACCGGCAGCGACGATGCCCTGGCACCGCTGCACCGACTGGGCTCGGAGGCCTGGCAGAAGGCCAAGCGCAAGGCCGCCGAACAGGTGCGCGATGTGGCCGCCGAACTGCTCGACATCTATGCCCGCCGCGCCGCGCGCAAGGGCTATGCATTTGCCGACCCGTCCGCCGACTACGCCACCTTCAGCGCCGGCTTCCCGTTCGAGGAAACCCCGGACCAGCAGGCTGCCATCGAAGCGGTGCGCGCCGACATGCTGGCGCCCAAGCCGATGGACCGCCTGGTATGCGGCGACGTCGGCTTCGGCAAGACCGAAGTGGCCATGCGCGCGGCATTCATTGCCGTGCACAGCGGCCGCCAGGTGGCCGTGCTGGTGCCCACCACCCTGCTCGCCCAGCAGCACTACAACAGCTTCCGCGACCGCTTTGCCGACTGGCCGGTGACCGTGGAGGTGATGAGCCGCTTCAAGTCGGCCAAGGAAGTGGCCAACGCCGCCGCCGATCTGGCCGAAGGCAAGATCGACATCCTCATCGGCACCCACAAGCTGCTGCAGGACGATGTACGCTTCAAGGACCTGGGCCTGGCCATCATCGACGAAGAGCACCGCTTTGGCGTGCGCCAGAAGGAACAGCTCAAGGCCCTGCGCAGCGAGGTGGACATCCTCACCCTCACCGCCACGCCGATCCCGCGTACGCTGAACATGGCGGTGGCGGGCATGCGCGACCTGTCGATCATCGCCACGCCGCCGGCGCGCCGCCTGTCGGTACGCACCTTCGTCATGGAGCAGAACAAGAGCACGGTCAAGGAGGCGCTGCTGCGCGAGCTGCTGCGCGGTGGCCAGGTGTACTACCTGCACAACGATGTGAAAACCATCGAGAAATGCGCCGCCGACCTTGCCGAACTGGTGCCAGAGGCGCGCATCGGCATCGGCCACGGGCAGATGCGCGAGCGCGAGCTGGAACAGGTGATGAGCGACTTCTACCACAAGCGCTTCAACGTGCTGGTGGCCTCGACCATCATCGAAACCGGTATCGACGTGCCCAGCGCCAACACCATCGTCATCGAGCGCGCCGACAAGTTCGGCCTGGCCCAGCTGCACCAGCTGCGCGGCCGTGTTGGCCGCAGCCACCACCAGGCCTACGCCTACCTGCTGACGCCAACCCGGCAGAAGGTCAGCGCCGACGCCGAAAAACGCCTGGAGGCGATCGCCAACACCCAGGACCTCGGCGCCGGCTTCGTGCTGGCCACCAACGACCTGGAGATTCGTGGCGCCGGCGAGCTGCTGGGCGAAGGCCAGAGCGGGCAGATCCAGGCGGTGGGCTTTACCCTGTACATGGAAATGCTCGAGCGCGCGGTCAAGGCGATCCGCAAGGGCACCCAGCCCAACCTTGAGCAGCCGCTGGGCGGCGGCCCGGAAATCAACCTGCGCCTGCCGGCCCTGATCCCCGAGGACTACCTGCCCGACGTGCATGCGCGGCTGATCCTGTACAAGCGCATTGCCTCGGCGGCCGACGAAGAAGGCCTCAAGGACCTGCAGGTGGAAATGATCGACCGCTTCGGCCTGCTGCCCGAGCCGACCAAGAACCTGATGCGCCTGACCTCGCTCAAGCTGCACGCGGAAAAGCTCGGCATCAAGAAAGTCGACGCCGGCCCCAACGGCGGCAAGATCGAGTTCGAGGCCGAGACCCCGGTCGACCCGCTGACCCTGATCAAGCTGATCCAGGGCCAGCCCAAACGCTACAAGTTCGAAGGCGCCACCCAGTTCCGCTTCCTGGTACCGATGGAACGCCCCGACGAACGCTTCAATAACCTGGAGGCGCTGTTCGAGCGCCTGACCCCACAGCCTGCCTAAGGAAGATCCATGCGTGCCATCCGTTGCCTGACCCTGCTGCTGGCGCTGTTCGCCCCGGCCGCCTTCGCCGAAGGCCTGTATCAGGTAGAAATGATCCTGGTGCGGCAGAACAGCGTGCCCGCCTTCACCAGCCCGTTCGCCCCCGAAGACTGGAGCGCTGGCGCTCCACGCCTGGAAAAGGACGCCGAGCGCCGCCTGGCGCTGGAAGATGAAGCCACCCGCCTGGAAGCCACCGCCGACTACACCGTGCTGCTGCACAAGGCCTGGCAGCAGCAAGTGGGCAGCGAGCCCAGCCGCATCGCCCTGGGTGAAGGCACCGAGCAGTTCGGCCACTTCCCCATCGAAGGCAACCTGAGCATCGCCGAGGGCCGCTTCATCGCGGTCGAGGCCAACTTCTGGGTCAACCAGCTGGACGGCAACGGCAACGTGCTGCAAAGCGAGCAGTTCAAGCAGAGCAACAGCAACGTCAAGGGCGGCCAGCTGACCTTCCTCGACGGTGGGCACCTGGCGGTGCTGCTGAAGGTGACACCACCAGGTACGCCTAAAATGCCGGTAATGGACCCGGAGATGATGGAGCAGTGATGTGAGCGACGGTGATGCGCAGCAACTGCTAAGAGCCTATCCGGACTGGGTCGACTTCTTCGAGGCCGGTGCACTGGCACGAGGCCGCAATTATGCGGCGCAAGAGCGGACGCGCATCCTGTCGAAGCATGGCCCGAAGGTCGAGGCAACCTGCAAGGGCTCGGCAGGCCAGACTTACCAGCAGAACATCCAGCTGGTGGTCAACCACGGTGACTTGCGCGTGTTCGGACGCTGCACCTGCCCGGTCGCGCTCAACTGCAAGCACTGCGTTGCGGCGCTGCTGCAACTGCAGGACGGTAACGATGGCCTTGACGCCGCGGCCCCGCCGGAGCAAGCCGCGCTGTCGCTGCCACCGGACCTCAACCTGTGGGTCCAGGCACTCGAGTCACCGTCGCAACCCGCAGCCCCCCACGAGCCCGCGCGCAAAGGCCCGGCAATCTATTACCGTATCCACATGGATCATGAGCACTGTCGGCTCGAACCGATCAAAGGCACCCGGCAAACAGACGGCAGCCTGAAGATCGGTCGCATCACTTCGATGCCCGAGATGATCTACTACACACCCCGTTACGTCACCGAGGACGATGCGCGGCTGTTGCGCCTGATCGATGCCCGCAGCAAGACGATGACACCCATTGTGCAACTGGAAGGCAAACAGGGCGCGGAGCTTTACGGCTACGCCCTGGCCACTGGTCGCCTTCTGTTCGAAGACGATGCTGCGCCACTGTCCCCCGGGCCGGAGCTGCATGCCGAGTTCCGCTGGGTCAGGCTGGACAATGGCAGCTACCGAGGCGCCTGGTACCACAATGGTCACCAGCAGCTACAGGTGCTGCCCATCGAGCCCATGCACTATGTCGACAGGCATTCGCACCAGACCGGCAAGCTGCGCCATGACCTCGACCCTTTCATTGCCAGCCAGCTCGCGCGCGCGCCTATTGTTCCCGAGCACCTGGTCGTCCCCTTGAGTCATCGATTGAACGCCTTGAACCGCCAGGTTCCCACCCCCACAGCCGTGAGCACCAAGCAAATCGACGACCTCGCACCAAGAGGCAGACTGACCCTGGGCAGTCTCGAATTCAGCGCCTACATGCCCAAGACCGGTCGCATGCAACGGCAGATGCAACACCGTGCCGCGCTGGCATTCGACTACGACGGCCTGCGCGCCACCGGCAGCGACGACAAGCCGCTGACCCGCCTGGTCGACGACACCAGCCAGCGCATCCGTCGCCAGCCCCAGGCCGAGCAGGTGCTGCGCAAGGCCCTGCGCGACCTCGGCTTCAAGGCGGCCACCCGACAGAGCAAGGCGCTACCCGACAGCGCCGGCGAAATGTACCAATTGCCCGACGACGAAGCCTGGCTGCGCTTTGCCCGCGAAGGCCTGCCGCGCCTGCGCGAAGCCGGTTGGAACATCGACATCCACCGCGACTTCGCCTTCAACCTGCAGGAAGTGGACGACTGGTACGCCACCATCGACGAAGCGCCCGGCCATGAATGGTTCGACCTGGAGCTAGGCATCGTGGTCGATGGCCAGCGCCACAGCCTGCTGCCGATCGTGCTGCAACTGCTGCGCAGCAACCCGGAGCTGCTGCGCCCCAGCGAACTGGCCCGGCGCAGTGACGACGAGCACCTGCTGATCGACCTCAACCGTGGCCGCCTCGATGCCCCGGCCCTGCGCGTTGCCTTGCCCTATGGCCGCATCAAGGCAGTGATGGGCACCCTGGGCGAACTGTACCTGCACGAAGACGCCGCAGGCCCGTCCCTGCGCCTGGACCGTGCCGATGCCTCACGCCTGAACGACATCGACGGCCTGCCCCTGCATTGGGAGGGTGGCGAGCATGTGCGCGACCTGGGCCGTCGCCTGCGCGATGCCCGTGACTTGCAGGTAGAACCGCCGTCCGGGCTACAGGCCAGCCTGCGCCCTTACCAGCAACAAGGCCTGAACTGGCTACAGGCGCTGCGCGAGATGGGCACCGGCGGCATCCTCGGCGACGACATGGGGCTGGGCAAGACCCTGCAGGCCCTGGCACACCTGCTGCTGGAGAAACAGTCCGGGCGCCTGAGCGCACCGGCCCTGGCGGTTATGCCGACCAGCCTGGTGCCCAACTGGCTGGACGAAGCCCAGCGCTTCGCCCCCGGGCTGCGCGTGCTGGCCCTGCAAGGCCCGGGGCGCAGCAAGCATTTCGCCAAACTGCACGAATACGACCTGGTCCTGACCACCTATGCCCTGGTGCCGCGCGACCTCGAGCACCTGCGCGCCCAGGCCTGGCATGTGCTGGTGCTGGACGAGGCACAGAACATCAAGAGCAGCACCAGCAAGGCCGCCCTCGCGGTTTGCGAGCTGCGGGCCAATCAGCGCGTCTGCCTGACCGGCACGCCAATGGAAAACAACCTGGGCGAGCTGTGGTCGATTTTCCACTTCCTCATGCCTGGCTGGCTGGGTGACCTGAAGCGCTTCAACCAGGACTACCGCACACCGATCGAGCGTCACGGCGACAGCGAGCGCATGGCCCACCTGGCCAGCCGCATCCGCCCGTTCCTGCTGCGCCGCACCAAGGAGCAGGTAGCCACCGAGCTGCCGGCCAAGACCGAGATGGTGCACTGGGTCGAGCTTAGCGATGCCCAGCGCGACACCTACGAGGCCGTGCGGGTGGCCATGGACAAGAAAGTCCGCGATGAAATCGCCCGCAATGGCGCCGCGCGCAGCCAGATCATCATCCTCGACGCCCTGCTCAAGCTGCGCCAGGTATGCTGCGACCTGCGCCTGGTCAAAGGGGTAGAAAGCAAAGGCAACCAGGCCGACAAGGGCAAACTGGGCGCGCTGCTGGAAATGCTCGAAGAGCTGCTGAGCGAAGGGCGCCGGGTGCTGTTGTTCTCGCAGTTCACCTCGATGCTGGCGTTGATCGAGCAGGAGCTGGAGAAGCGCAAGATCCGCTACAGCCTGCTGACCGGCGACACCCGCGACCGGCGCACGCCGGTGCAGCAGTTCCAGCAGGGTGATAGCGAAGTGTTCCTGATCAGCCTCAAGGCGGGTGGCGTGGGCTTGAACCTGACGGCCGCAGACACGGTGATCCACTTCGACCCCTGGTGGAACCCGGCCAGCGAAAACCAGGCCACCGACCGCGCCTACCGCATCGGCCAGGACAAGCCGGTGTTCGTGTTCAAGCTGATCACCCGGGGGACAGTGGAAGAAAAGATCCAGCTGTTGCAGCAGGAGAAGGCGGCGCTGGCGGCGAGCCTGCTGGATGGCGGGCAGGCCGGGCAATGGCGGCTGGGGGATGAAGAGATCGAAGCGCTGTTTGCGCCGCTGCCGGGGAAGCGCGGGCGGTAGCCTAGAATCCTTCGCTGCCTGTACCGGCCTCTTCGCGGGCACGCCCGCTCCCACAGGTACAGCGCTGCTTTTCAGGCTGTTGTGCTGCCTGTACCGGCCCCTTCGCGGGTAAACCCGCTCCCACAGGGATATCAGTGCCCTCAAGGGCGGTGCTGTACCTGTGGGAGCGGGTTCACCCGCGAAGAGGCCGGCACAGGTACAACACTAATTTCGAAACCCGCGCTGCACCTGTGGGAGCGGGCGTGCCCGCGAAGGGGCCGTCGCGGTCAATCGACCAACTGCGCCTCCCGCAACGCCCCCAACACCTCCAGCCACCGCGGCTGCTGGCGATAATCCGTCCGCGCAAACCCTTGCCCACGCATCCGCGCAATCCGTTGCGAGGGCTTAACCTTCATCCGCTGCGCCGCACTCAACGCCAGCTCCGCCGCCGCCCGGTCATTGCACACCAGGCCCATGTCGCAGCCAGCGCTCAACGCCGCCTCGATCCGACTGGCCGCGTCCCCGACCACATGCGCACCCGCCATTGACAGGTCATCACTGAAGATCACCCCGTCAAAGCCCAGCTCGCCACGCAGAATGTCCTGCAACCAGCGCCGCGAGAAGCCAGCCGGCTGGTTGTCGACCTGCGGATAGATGACATGCGCCGGCATCACTGCCGCCAATTGCCCGCTCAGGCGGGTGAACGGCACCAGGTCGGCCTGGCGCAGCTGTTCGAGGCTGCGCTCATCGGTGGGAATGGCCACATGCGAATCCGCTTCGGCCCAGCCATGCCCCGGGAAGTGCTTGCCACAAGCCGCCATGCCCGCTGCATTCATGCCACGGATGAACGCCCCGGCCAGTTGCGTGGCGCGCAGCGGGTCACCCTCGAAGGCGCGGCTGCCCACCACGGCGCTGCGCTGGTGGTCCAGGTCGAGTACCGGGGCAAAGCTGAGGTCCAGGCCAACCGCCAGCACCTCGGTCGCCATCAACCAACCGCACTGCTCGGCCAGGTACTCGGCGTTGTCATTGTCGGCCAGCGCACGCATTGCCGGCAGGCGCACAAAGCCCTGGCGCAGGCGCTGCACGCGGCCGCCCTCCTGGTCCACCGCCAGGATCAGGTCGGGGCGGATGGCGCGGATCGACGCGCACAGTTCACGCACCTGGCGCGGGCTGTCGATGTTGCGGGCAAAGATGATCAGGCCGGCCACTTCAGGCTGGCGCAGCAGGTGACGGTCTTCGGCGGTCAGCCATTTACCGGCGATATCCACCATCAGGGAGCCTTGCAGGCTGACAGTCATGGGTAATCCTTCATTGAAGACTGAGAGAAGCCCACTGGGGGCAGGCGGCCTGCTCGATGCGCACCGGGCAATGGGCCGGCACCTGCTCGAACAGGCTTAGCAAATCGGTGTTGCGCAGGCGTATGCAACCATGGGACAGCGCTACGCCCATGGGTTCCGTATCCGGGGTGCCGTGCAAGTAGATATAACGGCGGAAGGTGTCGACCGCACCCAGGCGGTTGACACCCGGCTCGCAGCCGCTGAGCCAGAGAATGCGGGTAAGGATCCAGTCCCGGCCGGGGCATTGCGCATGCAAGGCCGGTGACCACACCTCGCCGGTCCAGCGCCGCCCGGCCAATACCGCATTCAGCGGCAAGCCCGCACCGATCTTCGCCCGCACCTGGTGCATGCCACACGGCGTGCAACCCGAGCCGTTGCGCTCGCCGGCGCCGTTGCGCGCCGTGGAAACCGGCACGCGCAAGCGCAGCTGGCCATCGGCAAAGCCATAAAGGCACTGGTCAGCGAGGGAAATGTGCAGGAAGTCGAGGTCGGGCATGGGCGCTAGCTTAGCCGAAGCGCCCTGCCCCGCCCAGCCTTCAGGCCTTGGCGGTGGAGGCGCCTGCGCTGGTCTTGGTGCGCGGGCGCAACTGCGCGGTGGCCATGGCGTCGTCGGTAACACCGCTATCGGCACGCATGCCCGCAGCCAGGAACGGCACCATCAGGCGCATTACCTGCTCGATTGAGGTGTTGATGCCGAAATCGGTCTCGGCAATCGCCCGCAGGGCCTTGATGCCAGACATGCTGAAGGCGGCGGCGCCAAGCATGAAGTGCACGCGCCAGAACAGCTCCAGCGGCGGGATGCGCGGTGCAGCCTCGTTGACCAGCAGCATGTAGCGGCGGAACACCTTGCCGTACATGTCTTCCAGGTAACGCCGCAGGTGGCCCTGGCTCTGGCTGAAGGCCAGGCCCAGCAGGCGCATGAAGATCGACAGGTCGTTGTTGCTGCGCGGCTGCACGGCCAAAGCCTGCTCGACCAGCATTTCCAGCAGCTCTTCGAGGCTCGGCTTGTGCTCTGGCTTGGCCTGGCGCCGCTCCAGCTCACGTTCGAGGCTGGCGCAGAACGGCCCGAGGAAGCGCGAGAACACTGCCTGGATCAGGGCCTTCTTGGAGCCGAAGTGATAGTTGACCGCCGCCAGGTTGACCCCGGCCTTGCTGGTAATCAGCCGCAACGAGGTTTCTGCGAACCCCCTTTCCGCGAACAGCTGCTCGGCAGCATCGAGAATGCGTTCAACGGTTTCCGATTGGGCCATGACTACTCCGACTACTCCGCCAGACAAACAGGTGTTTGAAACATACGTTTCAGCCCTGCTTCTGTCAAGGCTCGGTGACCGGCCGGTCGCCATTTAAAAGCGCCATGCGGGCGGCTGCAAGCGCCATTGCTGCTGTTTATTGCAGGTTTTGGCTTGCAGCGCATCCAGTACTGTATATAATCCCAGTCACTGTACAAAAAGACAGAGCGCTCACCATGTTGAAACTGACGCCACGCCAAGCCGAAATTCTCGCGTTCATCAAGCGTTGCCTGGAAGACAACGGCTTCCCGCCGACGCGCGCCGAGATCGCTCAGGAGCTGGGCTTCAAGTCGCCCAACGCCGCCGAGGAGCACCTCAAGGCCCTTGCCCGCAAAGGCGCGATCGAGATGACCCCGGGCGCCTCCCGTGGTATTCGCATCCCCGGTCTGGAAGCCAAGGCCGAGGAAAGCGGCCTGCCAATCATCGGCCGGGTTGCCGCTGGTGCGCCGATCCTTGCCGAACAGCACATCGAGCAATCCTGCAACATCAACCCCGACTTCTTCCACCCCCAGGCCGACTATCTGCTGCGCGTACACGGCATGAGCATGAAGGATGTCGGCATCTTCGATGGCGACCTGCTGGCGGTACACACCTGCCGCGAAGCCCGCAACGGCCAGATCGTCGTAGCCCGCATCGGCGACGAAGTCACCGTCAAGCGCTTCAAGCGCGAAGGCAGCAAGGTCTGGCTGCTTGCCGAAAACCCCGAATTCGCCCCCATCGAAGTCGACCTGAAAGAACAGGAGCTGGTGATCGAGGGCTTGAGCGTCGGCGTCATTCGCCGCTGATCCAGGAGGCGTCATGCAGCAGTTCATTCACGCACCCGAGCAAGCCCAGTTGCCATTGTTCGAAGCATTCCTCGCCCAGCCCGTACTGCCTGGCCTGAAAACCAGCGAAGTGGCGCGCAAGAGCAGCCAGCCCGAGCTGTTCAGCGAACTGTCGCTGCGCGGAGCCCCCGGGCACTGCCAAAGCCTGCTGGCACCGGTGCTGCGCGAACTGAGCGAAGAGGACGAAACCCGCTGGCTGACCCTGATCGCCCCGCCGTCAAGCCTGACCCAGGCCTGGCTGCGCGATGCCGGGCTCAACCGTGAACGCATCCTGCTGCTGCAACCTCGCGGCAATCAGAGCCCGCTTCAACTGGCCTGCGAAGCCTTGCGCCTGGGCCGCAGCCACACTGTGGTCAGCTGGCTGGGCAACGTCAACGCCACTGCACGCCAGCAATTGCTGCGCGCTGCCGGTGCCGGAAACGCACAAAGCCTGAACATCCGCCTCGGCTGATGTTCAGGCTTTGCCTGTCATTGCATGAAACCTGATGCCCTGCTGCACCTCAGTGCAGCACACGCGGCCCTTCATCACGCTCAAGCTCGCCATCCATCAGGCGACCGGCCATCTGCACGCCCACGCTGAGCATGGCCTTGGCCACTTCCACATGCTGACCCTGCAGGAACGCCTTGGCGTCTTCCGAGAAATCCAGGGTTACCAGAGAGCCCTCATCCTCGGCGCGACGCAGTTCGATGCGGCCATCAGGCAACTCGACAATTTCCAGAAACGACGTAGACATAAATGGCAGTTCTCCGCGAAAGGCCAGTATTGTACCAGCCGTAGCAGCTATCAGCACTCACTCAACGCGTCGCGGAAACGTCTCACCAGGCCCTTGAGGTTGCTGCGCCAGCTTTCCAGTTCGGCACGCGACAGCGCCGGATGCTCGGGCTCATCGAGATTGACCGCCTGGATCAATGGCTGGGTGACGTCGGTTTTTGGCGCTTTTTTCGCGACCGGTGGTCGGAACAAATCGGCATAAGCACTGAGCATTTGCGCCAGCCAGGTTTCGCGCTGGCGGGCCAGCTCCAGCAGCTCGGCCACTTCCGGGATGGCGATGCCGTTCAGGGCATCGTCGGCCAGTGCTTGCTCGACCGTTGCAACAACTGGCAGGCGGTAGAAGCCACCAATTTCATGACACAGGCCCATTAGTGCGCCGTAGAGATGGAACAACGCCGACTCGCGCTCGGCCTGGACCAGGCCCTGGGCATTCATGGCCTGGCTTTGTTCGGCCTTGGCCATGGACTCCAGGGCGAGGCCGGCAAAGAACAGTTTCTGATTGGTGCGGGTGTAGAGTTCCTGGGCCATTTCAGTGCCCTCCCTAAGGCTGCAAGGCGGATAGCCTCATCATAAATGATTGGGGCCGCTTTGCGCCCCTTCGCGGGCTTGCCCGCCTGACCGGTTAACGCGGTCAGCTGTAGGAGCGGCCTTGTGTCGCGAAAGGGCTGCAAAGCAGCCCCAGCAATTTGTGCATCTGCGCTGAAATCCTGGGGCTGCTTTGCAGCCCTTTCGCGACACAAGGCCGCTCCTACAAGGGCGCGCGCAGGTCAGAGACTGATGAAGAATCAGCGCTTGTCTTCAACCTTCCACGCATTGCCGTCGTAGAACGCCTTCCAGCCGGTCGGCTTGCCATCAACCTCGGACTGCACGTACTGCTCCTTGGTCTTGCGGCTGTAGCGAATTACCGCCGGGCGGCCTTCCGGGTCTTTCTGCGGCGCATCGCACAGGAAGTGGTACTTCGGATCGATCTCATGCTTGTGCGGCACGATCTCCAGCACCAGCGGTGCGCGGGTTTCGCGATTCTTGGGGAACTGGCTGGCGGCCAGGAACAGCCCCGAAGCGCCATCACGCAGCACGTAGGTATCGTCGACCTTCTCGCACTTGAGCTCTGGCATGTCCACCTTGTCCATCTTCGGTGGCGCCGCCTCGCCGCTCTTGAGCAGCTTGCGGGTGTTCTTGCACGCCGGGTTGGTGCAACCGAAGAACTTGCCGAAGCGGCCAGTCTTCAACTGCATCTCGCTGCCGCACTTGTCGCACTCCAGGCTCGGCCCTTCGTAACCCTTGATGCGGTAGTTGCCTTCCTCGATCTCGTAGCCGGCGCAATCCGGGTTGTTACCGCAGATGTGCAGCTTGTGCTTCTCGTCCAGCAGGTAGGCATCCATCGCCGTGGCGCAGATCGGGCAACGGTGCTTGCCCAGCAACACACGGGATTCCGATTCGCCCTCGTCGTCGGCGGCAATCTCGTCGCCCGGCACCAGGTTGACGGTGGCCTTGCAGCGCTCTTTCGGCGGCAGGCTGTAGCCCGAGCAACCGAGGAACACGCCGGTGGAGGCAGTGCGGATCATCATCGGCCGGCCACATTCCTTGCACGGAATGTTGGTCATGGTCGGTTGGTTGGCGCGCATGCCGTCTTCGCTGGACTCGGCGGTCTGCAGTTTCTTGCTGAAGTCGCCGTAGAACTCGTCGAGCACGTTCTTCCAGTCACGCTCGCCCTGGGCCACGTCGTCGAGGTTCTCTTCCATGTCGGCGGTAAAGCCGTAGTCCATCAGGTTGGAGAAGCTCTCGGACAGGCGCTCGGTGACGATGTCGCCCATCTTCTCGGAATAGAAGCGGCGGTTGTGCAGGGTCACATAGCCACGGTCCTGAATGGTCGAGATGATCGCCGCATAGGTCGACGGGCGGCCGATACCGCGCTTTTCCATTTCCTTGACCAGGCTGGCTTCGGTGAAGCGCGCCGGTGGCTTGGTGAAGTGCTGGCTCGGGTCGATCTGGATCAGCTTCAGCGCTTCACCCTGGACCATTTCCGGCAACACGTCGTCTTCGCCAGGCTTGCTCTGCTGCGGCAGCACACGGGTGTAACCGTCAAACTTGAGGATACGGCCCTTGGCACGCAGCTCGAAGTCGCCTGCGGCCACGGTGACGCTGGTGGACAGGTATTGCGCCGGCGGCATCTGGCAGGCCAGGAACTGGCGCCAGATCAGCTCGTACAGGCGCTCGGCGTCGCGCTCCATGCCAGTGAGCTTGCTCGGGTGGGTATTCACGTCGGAAGGACGAATCGCTTCGTGCGCCTCCTGGGCGCCTTCCTTGCTGCCGTACACCAGCGGTGCCTCGGGCAGGTACTGCTTGCCGAACTCGCGCTCGATGTAGCTGCGCGCCATGTCCAGGGCGTCGGCCGACAGGTTGGTGGAGTCGGTACGCATGTAGGTGATGTAGCCGGCTTCGTACAAGCGCTGGGCCATCATCATGGTTTTCTTCACACCGAAGCCCAGGCGGTTGCTGGCGGCCTGCTGCAAGGTGGAGGTAATGAACGGTGCCGACGGCTTGCTGCTGGTCGGGCGGTCTTCGCGCTTGACCACGCTGTAGCTGGAAGCCTTGAGCTTCTCCAGCGCGGCCATGGCCTGGGCTTCGTTCAGCGGCTTGAAGGCTTCACCCTTCTCGCGTGCCACTTCGAAACGCACCTTGGCGTTCTTGGCGGTGCCGAGGTCGGCGTGGATTTCCCAGTACTCTTCCGGGATGAACGCGCGGATTTCGCGCTCGCGCTCCACCACCAGCTTCACCGCCACCGACTGTACACGGCCGGCGGACAGGCCACGGGCGATCTTGGCCCACAGCAGCGGCGAAACCATGTAGCCGACCACGCGATCGAGGAAACGCCGCGCCTGCTGCGCGTTGACCCGGTCGATATCCAGCTCGCCCGGCTGCGAGAAGGCTTCCTGGATGGCCTTCTTGGTGATTTCGTTGAACACCACGCGCTTGTAGCGGGTGTCGTCGCCGCCGATGGCCTCGCGCAGGTGCCAGGCAATGGCTTCCCCTTCGCGGTCCAAGTCGGTTGCGAGATAGATGGTGTCGGCATCCTTCGCCAGGCGGCGCAGCTCTTCGATCACCTTTTCCTTGCCAGGCAGGATCTCGTACTTGGCCTTCCAGCCGTGGTCGGGGTCGACGCCCATGCGTGCCACCAGCTGGCGGCGGGCCTTTTCCTTCGGCGACAGGGCCGGAGCCTCACCCGCGGCCTTGCCACGCTTGGCGGCTGGCTCTTTGCTGGCGCTGGCCGAACCGCTGGTGGGGAGGTCTCGGATATGGCCGATACTCGACTTCACCACGTACTGGTTGCCCAGGTACTTGTTGATGGTCTTGGCCTTGGCCGGGGATTCCACAATGACCAGCGATTTGCCCATGGATCGGAGTATTCCTGAATCTGAAGATGAAAAACGCGTCAGGTGCCAGACGCGGCACCGCTATATATAGTGGCAAAAGTGTGAGGTCAAGTTCGGACTATCACTCGTGCGACTTGCCCAGCAACCCGGGCAGCCCCTCTTCGGCCTTGACCAAAGCAAAGCGTGGCACCTGCTCGCCGTCAACCTCGACGGACTCCTGGAACATCGAAAGTGGCCGTACCCAGAAGCTGTAATCACCATACAGGCATTGGTAGAACACCATCCACTCTTCGCTTTCAGAGTGCCGCGCAACACTGAAGACACGGTACTCAGGCCCTTTGTAATGCCGGTATACGCCTGGTTGTATCTGCATGTTGCCCACCCTTTTGAATAAAACCTGTAAAAAACAAAACCGGGGCACAAGGCCCCGGTCGCTGTCCCGCTACGCGATCAGACGCGTTCGAAGACAGTGGTGATACCTTGGCCGAGGCCGACGCACATGGTCGCCACCCCCAGGGTACCGCCATTCTGCTTCATGACGTTGAGCAGGGTGCCGGAAATCCGTGCCCCGGAGCAACCGAACGGGTGGCCCAAGGCAATGGCGCCGCCGTGCAGGTTAACCTTCTCATCCATCTTGTCGAGTACTTTCAAGTCTTTCAGCACTGGCAGGGCCTGTGCAGCGAAGGCTTCGTTGAGCTCGATGAAGTCGATGTCGGCCATGGTCAGGCCAGCACGCTTGAGGGCTTTCTGGGTCGATGGCACCGGGCCGTAGCCCATGATCGCCGGGTCGACACCAGCCACCGCCATGGAACGGATGACCGCCAATGGCTGGATACCCAGGTCCATGGCGCGCTGGCCGGACATGACGATCATGCACGACGCACCGTCGGTGATCTGCGACGAGGTACCGGCAGTGACGGTACCGCCTTTCGGGTTGAACGCCGGCTTCAGCGACGCCAGGCCTTCGAGGGTGGTTTCCGGGCGAATGGTTTCGTCGAAATCGAACACCTTCAGGAAGCCGTTCTCGTCATAGCCCTGCATCGGGATGATTTCGTCCTTGAACTTGCCTTCGACCGTGGCCTTGTGCGCCAGCTGGTGCGAACGCAGGCCGAACAGGTCCTGCTGCTCTCGGGTGATGCCGTGCATCTTGCCGAGCATTTCCGCGGTCAGGCCCATCATCCCGGAAGCCTTGGCGGCATGCAAGGACAGGTGCGGGTTGGGGTCGACGCCATGCATCATGCTGACGTGGCCCATGTGCTCCACGCCACCGACCACGAATACATCACCGTTGCCGGTCATGATCGCCTGGGCGGCGGTGTGCAGCGCGCTCATCGACGAGCCGCACAGGCGGCTGACAGTCTGCGCCGCGGAGGTGTGCGGGATCTGGGTCATCAGCGAGGCCATGCGGGCGATGTTCCAGCCCTGCTCGAGGGTCTGGTTGACGCAGCCCCAGATCACGTCCTCGACTTCTTTCGGGTCGACCTTGTCGTTGCGTTCCAGCAGCTTGCTGATCAGGTGCGCCGACATGTCTTCGGCGCGGGTATTGCGGTGCATGCCACCCTTGGAGCGGCCCATCGGCGTGCGACCGAAGTCGACAATCACGACGTCTCTTGGATTCAGGCTCATATCAAATCTCTCGCTCTAGCTCGTTGACCGCTCAGTTGAAGAAGCGCTGGCCGTTCTTGGCCATTTCACGCAGCTTGGCGGTCGGGTGGTACAGCGGCCCCAGGTCGGCGTACTGATCGGCCAGGGCAACGAATTCAGCCACACCGATCGAGTCGATGTAGCGCAGCGCACCACCGCGGAAGGGAGGGAAACCAATGCCGTAGACCAGGCCCATGTCGGCTTCGGCGGCGGTTTCGACGATGCCGTCTTCCAGGCAGCGCACGGTCTCCAGGCACAGCGGGATCATCATCCAGTTGATGATGTCTTCGTCGGTGACTTCACGCTGCTCGAAGATGATCGGCTTGAGCACGTCGAGCACGCTGGCGTCGGCGACCTTCTTCGGCTTGCCGCGCTTGTCGGTTTCGTAGGCGTAGAAGCCCTTGCCGTTCTTCTGGCCCAGGCGGTTGGCCTCGTACAGTGCGTCAACGGCCGAGCGGCGCTCGTCCTTCATGCGGTCCGGGAAGCCTTCGGCCATCACGTCGCGGCCGTGGTGGCCGGTGTCGATGCCGACCACGTCCATCAGGTACGCCGGGCCCATCGGCCAGCCGAACTTTTCCATGACCTTGTCGATTCGCACGAAGTCGACACCGGCGCTTACCAGCTTGGCGAAGCCGCCGAAGTACGGGAACAGCACGCGGTTGACCAGGAAGCCCGGGCAGTCGTTGACCACGATCGGGTTCTTGCCCATTTTCTTGGCGTAGGCCACGGTGGTGGCGACCGCCACTTCACTGGACTTCTCGCCACGGATGACTTCCACCAGCGGCATCATGTGCACCGGGTTGAAGAAGTGCATGCCGACGAAGTTTTCCGGGCGCTTGAGCGCCTTGGCCAGCAGGTTGATGGAAATTGTCGAGGTGTTGGAAGCGAGGATCGCATCGTCCTTCACCTGGGTTTCCACTTCAGCCAGCACGGCCTGCTTGACTTTCGGGTTCTCGACCACGGCCTCGACGACGATGTCGACATTGGCGAAATCGCCATAGGACAGGGTCGGGCGAATGGCGTTGAGTGCCTCGGCCATCTTGGCCGGGGTCAGGCGGCCCTTCTCGACGCGGTTGCCGAGCAGCTTGGAGGCCTCGTTCAGGCCCAGCTGGATGGCTTCCTCGCGGATATCCTTCATCAGGATCGGGGTGCCCTTGACCGCCGACTGGTAGGCGATGCCGCCACCCATGATGCCAGCGCCGAGCACGGCGGCCTGCTTCACGTCGTGGGCGATTTCGTCATGCGCCTTGGCCTTGCGCTTGAGTTCCTGGTCGTTGAGGAACAGGCCGATCAGGCTCTCGGCAACCGAGGTCTTGGCCAGCTTGGCGAAGCCTGCGGCTTCGACTTCCAGGGCCTTGTCACGGCCGAAGTTGGCAGCCTTCTGGATGGTCTTGATGGCTTCGACCGGAGCTGGGTAGTTCGGGCCGGCCTGGCCAGCGACGAAGCCCTTGGCAGTTTCGAAGGCCATCATCTGCTCGATGGCGTTGAGCTTGAGCTTTTCCAGCTTGGGCTGGCGCTTGGCCTTGTAGTCCAGCTCGCCACTGATGGCGCGCTTGACCAGGTCAAGGGCACCGGCCATCAGCAGTTCAGGCGCGACCACGGCGTCGACGGCACCCACTTTCAGGGCGTCTTCGGCACGGTTTTCCTTGCCGGCAGCGATCCACTCGATGGCGTTGTCCGAACCGATCAGGCGCGGCAGGCGCACGGTACCACCGAAGCCCGGGTAGATACCCAGCTTGACTTCCGGCAGGCCGATCTTGGCGCTGGTGGACATGACCCGGTAGTCGGCGGCCAGGCACATTTCCAGGCCGCCGCCCAGGGCGATGCCGTTGATGGCGGCGACGGTCGGCACTTCGAGGTCTTCGAAGGCGTTGAAGATGCGGTTGGCTTCCAGGTTGCCGGCGACCAGTTCGGCCTCGGGCAGCTTGAAGTTGTCGACGAACTCGGTGATGTCGGCGCCGACGATGAACACGTCCTTGCCACTGCTGACGATCACGCCCTTGACCGAGGCGTCGGCCTGGATGGCATCGACGGCCTGGCGCAGTTCGTTCAGGGTCAGGCGGTTGAACTTGTTGACGGACTCACCCTTGAGGTCGAACTTGAGCTCGACGATGCCACTTTCAAGAGCCTTAACCGTGATGGCTTTACCTTCGTAAATCATCAACTGATCTCCACGATATGGAAGCTGAACAGTACACGCCGATCGCTGCAGCAAAAGCAGGCCTAGCTGCCCTGCCCCAGGCACACCCGTCAGCGCGCTAGTCGGAAGTATGGCTTGGCGTCATGACATACAAACGCTCAATTCATACGCCCGTTTGATTTGGGTGTGCACACATTCTCCGAAAAGATCGGCGTTGTCAAATGCTCGCGAGCAAGGTGAAAACACGACTTTCCGGTCATTTTGTAGCGTCTTGGTACAAAACATGATGACAGTGATTGCTGACCATTCATGTCGGCGATTGACCATGAGCCGCAGGAGAATGCTGCAGCTTTTGCCTTGCGCGGCGACCTCGAACGGCTACACTGGCACTTGCTTGAATGCATACCCGGCCTGCCTGGCCTTTTCTGCGCAGCAGAACGCAAAGCGGCGACTTGGCACCCCACCCCTTCAGGGGATCGGCCAAGCCGCCGCTTTGTCGTTATAGAGGCTTAAAGAGCGCCGCATACCCTTGTGCTGCGCAGCAGCCCCGGCAATCTTTGCTTTTCTCTGATATCTCAGGGGCTGCTGCGCAGCCCGATCGCGACACAAGGCCGCTCCTACAGGGCCCGTGCAAAACAGGTTTCAGGCCAGGGTTTCGAGGACGTGGGCAATATCCTGCAACACAGCCGTATCGCCCCGCTCGGTCCAGTACAGCGCGATCATCCGGGCATCGGCCTCGACCTTGTAGACACTCGCCGGCAAGCGCGCCAGGGCCTCCATGAAGCGTGGGTCCGCGCAGGGCTCACGCCACTGGTTCCACCACACTCCCGGGGTGATCTGCCAGAAGCTGAAGCTGTCATCATGCCCGCGGCGACGTGCCCGGTGGTATTGCGGGCACGGGCTTGGCGGCTCCTTTTCCAGCCAGTGCGGCCACTGCTGCGGCGCCAGCTGCATGGCCAAACCCATGCGCCGAGCCTCCAGGCGCAGCTTCATCTGCTCGCTCTGCTTGCGCGAGGTGCGCAACCAGGAAAGCGGGCTGAGAATCAGCGCGAGGATTGACACCACCAGCAATACCGTCATATCTGTAGTTCCCATAAAACGTTGCAAATGAGCTGGTTAGCCATTTTTCACGGAAGACCCGCCCGAAAGCGACCATACTTCTTCTATCGCGATTGTCAGGAGTTCCGCTCATGTCCTACGAACATCTTCTGGTCGCCGTCGACCTGACCGAGGAATGCGACCCGGTGATCAAACGTGCCATGGCGCTGGCCGCACCGTCGAATGCCAAGGTTTCGCTGGTACACATCGTCGAGCCGATGGCCATGGCGTTTGGCGGTGACGTGCCGATGGACCTGTCGCAATTGCAACAACAGCAGTTCGACCAGGCCAAGGAACGCATGGACCGCCTGTTCAACAAATACCCGGACATCCACCGCGGCGACTCGCACCTGACCTATGGCCAGCCGCGCCAGGAAATCCACCAGCTGGCCAAGGACCAGAAGTGCGACCTGATCGTTGTCGGCAGCCATGGCCGTCATGGCCTGGCGTTGCTGCTGGGCTCCACGGCCAATGACGTGCTGCATGGTGCGCCGTGCGATGTACTGGCGGTGCGGTTGCAGAAGAAGGAATGATTCAACCTGTCCCGGCCATTTCGCGGGTGAACCCGCGAAGGGGCCGGGCCAGGCTAACGCCGATCAGCCTTCCAGTTCGGCCCAGCGCTCCACCAGCACATCCAGCTCACCCTGCAGCTTCTCGATCTTGGCCAGCACTGCCGAGGTTTCCGCAATCGGCCGCTGATAGAAGCCCGCCGCATTCACTTCTTCCTGGGCCTCGGCCATGCGCTGCTCCAGTTCGTCGATCTGCCCCGGCAGCATTTCCAGCTCACGTTGCAGCTTGTAGCTGAGCTTCTTCTTCGAACCATCGGCCACCTCTGCAACAGGCGCAGGCGCCGGCTTGGCCTCGAGCTTCTCCACCACCGCGCTGTTGAGCTCGGACTTGCCGCCCTTGCTCTCGGTCACGCCCAGCAGCTTCGGCGAGCCACCCTGGCGAATCCAGTCCTCGTAACCACCGACGTATTCGCGCACCTTGCCCTCGCCTTCGAACACCAGGGTGCTGGTGACGACGTTGTCGAGGAAGGCCCGGTCGTGGCTGACCATCAGCACGGTGCCCTTGTAGTTGGACAGCACCTCCTCGAGCAGCTCGAGGGTTTCCACATCCAGGTCGTTGGTCGGTTCGTCAAGCACCAGCAGGTTGGCCGGCTTGCTGAACAGCTTGGCCAGCAACAGCCGAGCACGCTCGCCACCCGAGAGCGCCTTGACCGGCGTACGGGCACGCTGAGGGCTAAACAGGAAATCGCCCAGGTAGCTCAGCACATGGCGGTTCTGGCCGTCGATCTCGATGAAGTCGCGGCCTTCGGCCAGGTTGTCGATAACAGTCTTTTCCAGGTCGAGCTGGTGGCGCATCTGATCGAAATAGGCCACTTCCAGCTTGGTGCCGCGCTCGACCTTGCCGGTGGTCGGCTCCAGGTCGCCGAGCATCAGCTTGAGCAGGGTGGTCTTGCCGGTACCGTTGGCGCCCAGCAGGCCGATGCGGTCCTCACGCTGCAGGACCATGGAGAAGTCCTTGACCAGCACAGGCCCGTCGGGGTGATGGAAGCTGACGTTTTCCAGCACCATCACCTGCTTGCCGGACTTTTCCGCCGCCTCGATCTGGATATTGGCCTTGCCCTGGCGCTCGCGGCGTTCGCTGCGCTCCACGCGCAGGGCCTTCAGCGCGCGCACGCGGCCTTCGTTGCGGGTGCGGCGAGCCTTGATGCCCTGGCGGATCCACACTTCTTCCTGAGCCAGGCGCTTGTCGAACAATGCGTTGGCGGTTTCCTCGGCGGCCAGCGCGGCCTCCTTGTGCACCAGGAAGCTGGCATAGTCGCCGTTCCAGTCGATCAGGCCGCCGCGGTCCAGTTCGAGGATGCGGGTGGCCAGGTTCTGCAGGAAGGAACGGTCGTGGGTGATGAACAGCACCGCGCCGTTGAAGCCGCGCAGGGCCTCTTCGAGCCAGGCGATGGCACCGATGTCCAGGTGGTTGGTCGGTTCGTCGAGCAGCAGCAGGTCGGGTTCCGACACCAGCGCCTGGGCCAGCAGCACGCGGCGGCGCCAGCCACCGGACAGTTCGGCCAGGGTCTTGTCGGCCGGCAGCTGCAGGCGGCTGAGAGTGCTTTCCACCACCTGCTGCAGGCGCCAGCCGTCACGGGCTTCCAGCTCGTGCTGGACGTGCATGAGTTTTTCCAGGTCTTCATCGCCCTGGATGTTCAGGCTCAGGTGGTGGAACTGCGCCAGCAACTCGCCCACGCCATCCAGGCCTGCGGCCACCACATCGAACACCGTGCGCTCGTCGGCCACCGGCAGTTCCTGCGGCAGCTCGCCGATCTTCAGGGCCGGGGCACGCCAGATTTCGCCGTCGTCGCCCTTCTGCTCGCCCTTGACCAGGCGCAGCATGCTCGACTTGCCGGTGCCGTTGCGGCCGATGATGCACACCCGCTCGCCACGAGCGATCTGCCAGGACACTTTGTCCAGCAGCGGCATGGCGCCGAATGCGAGGGACACATCGCTGAATTTGAGCAGGGTCATGTTGGTCTCCATAAATCGGGCGCGCATTCTACCTGACTTGGCCCTCGACGGCATCCGCCTGGCCAACCGGCGAGGCCTTTGCGACATCTGGTCGAACTTAATATCCCGATACAAGCACAGTGCTTTCACCCGCCGCCGGCAAACAGCTAAGCTAAGGCAATAGCTTCCAACAGTGCTGGCTCCGCCGTCACTTCCCCATGGTTCAACTGCCCGGACGTATCATGCGCAGCCGCCTGTTACATATTGCATCCTGCCTGCTGCTCACCGCCGCCACCTGCGCGGCGCAGGCCGCCGACCTTTCCCTGCAACGCCAGTACTATGACGAGGCCAAGCGCGCGCTGGCCAAAGGCGACAAAGGCCCGTACCTGCGCTATGCCCAGGCCCTCAGCGACTACCCGCTGACGCCCTACCTGGCCTACGACGAACTCACCGCCCGCCTGAAAACCGCCAGCAACCAGGAAATCGAAGGCTTCCTCGCCAAGCATGGCGACCTGCCCCAGGCCAACTGGATGAAACTGCGCTGGTTGCGCTGGCTGGCCGAACGCGGCGAATGGAACACCTTCGCCAAGTACTACGACCCCAAGCTCAACTTCACCGAACTGGACTGCCTCAACGGCCAGTACCAGCTCAGCCACGGCCTGCGCGCCGAAGGTTTTGCCACGGCCGACAAACTGTGGAACGTCGGCAAGTCGCAGCCGGCCACCTGCGACACGCTGTTCGGCATGTGGGCGGCCGAGGGCCAGCTGACCGAGGCCAAGCGCTGGCAACGCACCAAGCTGGCGGCCCAGGCGCGCAACTACGGCCTGGCCAACAACCTGGTCAAGACCCTGACCACCCTCGCCCCGCAGGGGCGCCTGCTGGTCGATGTGGCGCAGAAACCCGAGCTGCTCAACCAGCCGTCGCGCTTCACCCCGGTCAACGAAGCCATGTCCGACGTGGTCAGCCTCGGCCTGCGCCGCCTGGCCCGGCAGGACCCGGAGCGGGCCATGGCGCTGCTCGACGACTACGCCCAGCGCATGCACTTTTCCCGTGACGAGAAGGTGGCCATCGCCCGTGAGATCGGCCTGACCCTGGCGCGCCGCTACGACCCGCGCGCACTCGACCTGATGACCCGCTACGACCCCGAACTGCGTGACAACACCGTCAGCGAATGGCGCCTGCGCCTGCTGCTGCGCCTGGGCCGTTGGGAAGACGCCTACGAACTGACCCGCCGCCTGCCCCAGGACCTGGCCAGCAGCAGCCGCTGGAAGTACTGGCAGGCGCGCAGCCTGGAGCTGGCACAGCCGAACAACCCTCAGATCCCGCTGCTGTACAAGACCGTGGCGCGTGAGCGTGACTTCTACGGCTTCCTCGCCGCCGACCGGGCACAGACCCCTTACCAGCTGAACAACAAGCCGCTGGTGCTCAGCCCGCAGCTGGTCAACAAGGTACGCAACACCCCGGGCATCCGCCGTGCCCTGGAGTTCCACGCCCGCGGCCAGATCGTCGAAGGCCGCCGCGAGTGGTACCACGTCAGCCGCCACTTCACCCGCGACGAAATGGTCGCCCAGGCGCGCCTGGGCTACGACCTGCGCTGGTACTTCCCGGCCATTCGCACCATCAGCCAGGCGCAGTACTGGGACGACCTGGACATTCGCTTCCCGATGGCGCACCGCGACACCCTGGTGCGCGAGGCCAAGGTCCGCGGCCTGCATTCAAGCTGGGTATTCGCCATTACCCGCCAGGAAAGCGCGTTCATGGAGGATGCCCGTTCCCCGGTGGGTGCCAGCGGCCTGATGCAGTTGATGCCGGCCACGGCCAAGGAAACCGCGCGCAAGTTCAGCATCCCGCTGGCATCCCCGGCGCAAGTGCTCAACCCGGACAAGAACATCCAGCTGGGTGCGGCCTACCTGAGCCAGGTGCACAGCCAGTTCAACGGCAACCGGGTACTCGCTTCGGCAGCCTACAACGCCGGGCCCGGGCGCGTGCGGCAGTGGCTCAAAGGCGCCAAGCACCTGAGCTTCGATGTGTGGGTGGAATCGATCCCGTTCGACGAAACGCGCCAGTATGTGCAGAACGTGCTGTCGTATTCGGTGATCTACGGGCAGAAGCTGAACTCGCCGCAGCCGCTGGTGGATTGGCACGAGCGGTATTTCGATGACATGTGATTGCTACTGAGCCTGTGCCGGCCCTTTCGCGGGCTTGCCCGCTCCCACAGGTATTGCACCGGGTTTGAATGCGGTGCAGTACCTGTGGGAGCGGGCAAGCCCGCGAAGAGGCTGGAACAGGCAACACAGCTACTCCAGGATTTCGACCTTCATCCCTACCTCCAACCACCCACTGCCATCCACCGCCAGGTTCTGCCCGAACAGCACATCCCCCTCCTTCTCACGGAAGGTCCTGAGCGTGGCCATCGGCTCGCGGTCCTCGCTGCGCTCGCCGGTAGCCGGGTCGATGGTGGTAAAGATGCAGCGCACACTGGGCTTGAGCACGCGAAACTCCAGGGTGCCGATACGAATCCGCTTCCAGCCATCTTCGGCAAACGGTTCAGCCCCCTGCACCACCAGGTTGGGCCGAAAGCGCAGCATCTCCATGGGGCGTCCGATACGCCGCTCGAGTTCGTCCAGCGAACCCTGGCCGATCAGCAACAACGGGAAACCGTCCGGGAACGCCGCCCGGTCACTGTTGAAGCCATAGCCATTGGGCAGGTAACGCGCACGCTGCTCCGGGCAATGCACCAGGCGCACGGCCTTGCCCAGCAGCTGGCTCAGCCAGGCCGCCGCCGCATCGCCCGCATCCGGCACGCGCAGGGTATCGCGCCAGATGGTCACGCCGCGCAGGGCGTCATCGGCAGGCGGCACAGGCACCCGCAACGGTGCCTGCCCAGGTGCTTCCAGCAGCAACTGGCCGCTGTCATCATCGCTAGCCTTGATCTGGCCTAGCTGAGGCCAGGCGCGCTGGGTAAGGAAGCGTCCGTTTTCTTCCTCCACCACCATCCAGCGCCGGTCACCCTGCAACCCCAGCAATCCCACCGGTGAAGCCTGCAGGCGTTGCGCCTGCCCCGACTTCACCGGGTACCGATACAGCTCACTGAGAAACATCCTTGCCGCCTCGCGTCATGCCAAAACGCCAAGCTTATACCCGGCAGGGGCCGGGATCACGCGGTAGCGGCATCCAGCAACAGGCGTTGCTTGACTACGTCGACCAGGCGATCGGGCTGGAACTTGGACAGGAAGTTGTCGCAGCCCACCTTCTTCACCATGGATTCGTTGAAACTACCCGACAGCGAGGTGTGCAACACCACGTACAGCTGGCGCAAACGGGCATCGCCACGGATCTCGGTGGTCAACCGGTAGCCATCCATTTCCGGCATCTCGGCGTCGGTGAACACCATCAGCAGCTTCTCGCACACGTCCTCACCAGCGTCAGCCCAGCCCTTGAGCATGCGCAGCGCCTTCAGGCCATCACTGGCCACGTGCAGCTTCACGCCCAGCTGGGACAGGGTGTCGCGCAATTGCGCCAGGGCCACGCTGGAGTCGTCCACCAGCAGCACTTCGCGACCACGTGCCCGGGCCAGCACCGGGTCGGCGAGCTTGTCGCCGGAAACCCGGGCGTTGTACGGCACGATCTCGGCCAGCACCTTCTCCACATCGATCACTTCCACCAGCTTGTCATCGACCTTGGTGATGGCGGTCAGGTAATGCTGGCGTCCGGCGCTGGATGGCGGCGGCATGATCGCTTCCCAGTTCATGTTGACGATGCGGTCGACACCGCCCACCAGGAAGGCCTGTACCGAGCGGTTGTATTCGGTGACGATGATGGTGCTGTCCGGCCCCGGCTGCAGCGGGCGCATGCCGATCGCCTGGGACAGGTCGATCACCGGCAGGGTCTGGCCGCGCAGGTTGACCACGCCGCAGACGAAAGCGTGGCGCTGGGGCATCAGGGTCAGCTTGGGCAGTTGCAGCACTTCCTGCACCTTGAACACGTTGATCGCGAACAGCTGGCGGCCGGCCAGGCGAAACATCAGGATTTCCAGGCGGTTCTCACCCACCAGTTGCGTGCGTTGGTCTACCGTGTCGAGAATGCCAGCCATTGGAAAGCCCCCAGGCTTGAGTCGGAAAAAGTGAAATCATCCACCCTGTATCGGCGGCTTCACGCACACCTTGACCCTTGCGGGAAAATGCCGTGAAGGCGATTGATATCACTTTACCATCATGCTTTACTGCGGGAAGTACGGGTGATTAAGCGGGACAGTAAAAGTTCCCCACCTGAGGCCCTTATCAGGGAAACCCTTAGCCACAATCGGGTGCAACCTGATGTTCGCGATATCCTTTAGCCATTAATGTGACGCCATTCTCATTGCATGAATGGAGTCAGGCTTTTGCTAGCTATCGTTTTGGCGTGCCCGTCCCCTGCGCCCGCCCCACGCGCGGGGGCATCATGATGGACAGCGCCTTGTCGTTCGATAACGCCCTGCAGGGGTTCCTGCTGGATGCCCAGGTACTGCTGACCCAGGCCCAGGAATGCCTGCAGCATCTGGAGCTGATCGACAACGACCCGGATGCCTGCCACTGCCTGGACAACGCCCTCGACAACCTTGCTCGACAGGCCACACACCTGGGCCTGCGCGAAGTCGCCCATTACACCACCGCCCTGCAGCAGTTGCTGGCACCGGCCTGCCAGGTCGGTCGCCTGCAGCGCGAAGCCCTGCCCGCGGTAGGGGCCTGCCTGACCCTGCTGGCCTGGCAACTGGAACTGGTCGACCCTTGCACCGGGCGACTCAACCTGGACATCGGCGAGCAGCTGGTACTGCTGGGTGAACTGGCCAAGGCCGTGCAGCAAACGTTTGCACAACCCTGCACCTCCTGCGACGAGCAAGGCAGCGTGTGCATCCACCCGCATACCGAGACGGCAGGCAGCACGCACTCCGGCCGCTCATCTGCCACATATTGAACTGGCTTGAAATGCAGCCGGGCACGTTTATTCAGGCCCACCCAGGTCGAACTTGGAAAGTTCTCGAAGTTTTCCAGGTTGCCGGGGGCCAAGTTGAATCAACAGCGCGCAAGTTCAATGGCAAGTGCCTGTTGTGCGATCAAGCCAAGTGGCACTTTGCTACCCTCCAGCGCCCGCCCCGCAGGCGTTTCATAGCGTTACCCGATCGCGACCAATGCACTGCGAAGTGGTAATATGCGGCCCCACAAACGCTTGCGACCTGCAGCAAGGTCGCAAGATCACGTGTTCGAAAGAAAATATAAAGTACTGCTCCAAAGCCTCTGACATGGATTGTGCAAGGCCTCCATCAGCAATACTTCAGTGGCTTCCCTACCTATGTTTCCACGCTTGAAGACTTCTTTGCGGTGCTGCTTCCGCACTACCCTGCTGCGCTGGGCGACGGTCGGGCTGTGCGTGGCCTCGCTGGTTGCCACCCTGTCGCTGTACCTGACCGACCAGGCGATCCCGGCCAGCCTGCTGCTGCTGCAGCTGGCCGCCACGCTGGGCGCTGCCGTGCACCTGGCCCTGGGCGCCAGGTCGATCAGCCTTCGCCCGGCGGAACTGGCCGGGCGCATGCTCAAGGTCCAGGAAGACGAGCGCCAGCACCTGAGCCGGGAATTGCACGATGACATCGGCCAGCTGCTCACCGCCGCCAAGCTGCAGCTGCAGTGGCTGCAGAAGCGCATGCCCGATGACCTGCAAGGCCACTGCGACGCCCTGCGCAGCACGCTGGATGACACCCTGGGCAACGTGCGCGATGTCTCCGCCCTGCTCAACCCGCGGCAGCTGGCCAGCCTGGGCCTGGAGGCCAGCCTGCGCGCACACCTGGTGCGCACCCTGGGCAACAGCGGCGTGCACTGGAGCCTGGCGTGCAACCAGCGCCTGGGCGGCATCGACGAGGCCGTGGCCATGGCGGTGTTCCGCATTACCCAGGAAGCCGTGACCAACATGCTGCGCCACGCCCAGGCACGCAACCTGGTCGTCCGCCTGCAGCGCACCCCCGAGGGGTTGGCGTTATCGATCCACGACGATGGCCGCGGCTTCGTGCCAGCCAGGCAACCGGCCGAAGCAGGCCAGCGGGGCTTGGCCGGCATGCAGGAGCGGGTAACCGCGTTGCAGGGCAGCCTGGACATCACCAGCCAGCTCGGCCTGGGCACGCGCATCGAGGCAATGTTCCCATGGCCACCGCGCACCCAGGAACGCGCCAGGAGTACTGCAACCCATGACCTGTAGACTGCTGCTGGTAGACGACCACTCGCTGATCCGCGCCGGGGTGCGCGCACTGGTCTGCGACATCCCCGGCTATGACGTGATCGGTGAAGCCGACGACGGCAGCCAGTTGCTCGAACAGGTGCGCACGCTGGCGCCGGACATCGTCTTGCTGGACATCTCCATGCGCTCGACCAGCGGCCTGGACGCCCTCACCCAACTGCGCGCCAGCGGCAACACCTGCAAGGTGCTGATCCTGTCGATGCACACCGACCCGGACCTGATCATGCGGGCCCTGGAAAGCGGCGCCCACGGCTACCTGCTCAAGGACACCAGCGCCACCGAACTGGAACAGGCCCTGGCCGCGGTGCGCAACGGCGAGCGCTACCTCAGCCCAGCCATCGCCCATACGGTCATCAACCAGGCGCTGCAGCACGCCAGGCAGGGCAAGCAACCCGCGGGCGAGCGGCATAACCTCACGGCGCGACAGCTGGAAATCCTGCGCCTGATCGTGCGTGGCAAGTCCACCCGGGAAATCGCCACCGGCCTGGGCCTGTCGATCAAGACCGTGGAAACCCACCGCTCGCAAATCATGAAACGCCTGCAGATCCATGACGTGGCCGGCCTGGTGCTGTTCGCCGTGCGCGAGAAAATCATCAGCCTGGACGACTGAGCAACGGCGACCCGTCCGGCAGGTGGAGGCGCAGTGCAGCGGGCCTGGCCTGGAAGCGCAACTTGTCGGCCTGCACCGGCTCGCCATCGAGGTTGATGTCCAGGCCCTGCGAGCACTTGATCTCGACCCAGGGCAACCTGGCCCTGACTAACAACCCGTTGCCAGCCAACAGCTCACGCAGCGCCCCGACCATCTCCTGTGGTGCCGGCAGGATGGCGATGTCGAGCAAGCCGTCGTCCACCAGGGCCTCGGGGCACAGCACTTGCCCACCCCCGGCCTGGCGGCCATTGCCGATCCCCAGCGCCAGCAGGTCACCCTGCCAGTCGAAGCCCGGCCCTTGCAGCTCCACCGAGGCTGCCTGCAGTTCGCTGAAGCGCGACAAGCCAGTGAACAGGTAGGCAGCCGCGCCCAGCACTTTCTTCAGGTCTTCGGAGGTGTTGGCCGTAACCTGGCTGCCAAAACCGCCCGTGGCCATGTTGAGGAACAACTGATCGCCGGCCTGGCCCAGGTCTATTGGCCGTGCGGGTATGTTCAGCAATGCCAGGGCCGTGGCAGGCTCCAGGGGTATGCCGGCGGCCTTGGCAAAATCATTGGCCGTGCCCAGCGGCAACAACGCCAGGGTGGCCTTGGTACCTGCCTGCCCCATGGCCTCGGCGACATCACGCAGCGTGCCATCGCCGCCTCCGGCGACGATATGGCCGTAGCCGGCGGCCAGCGCCTCGGTGACCAGGCGCTGCGCGTCGCCGGCCTCCCAGGTGACCCGCACATCCAATACCCAGCCGCTGTCGCGCAGGCCATGCACGGCGCTGCGCACGTCTTCGTTCATGGCCTGCTTGCCGTGCAGGATCAGCATTGCCTTGCGCCCTTGCATGTGCGCGCCTCCGTGAAGTGATCAACCCAGATCTCGACCCTTTGCAATTGCGGATCGTTGCATGCGCCCGAAAAAATAGCAGGCCAACGCGATCGATTGTGGGCATCAACCGACAAGCGTCGGCCGGTCTTTTCCCACACACCTGGCAATGCACGGCTATGCTCAGCAGATACACTTTATTGCCACGGACGCGCCCCCGGCAGTGGTTCTACCACTGCTGCCCAAGGGCGCGTCTTGCTATCCGCAGCCTTTAGCGAGGATTTCGGGTCATGCGCATTCTCTGGACACTGCCGTACCTGCCCTGGCCAACCACCAGCGGCAGCAAGACCCGGCAATACCACCTGATACGCGCACTGGCACAGCGGGGCCACCGGATTACCCTGCTGGTGCAATCGAAGATCCCGCTCGGCGATGCCGCCCGCGAAGCCCTGGAACCGCTGCTCGAGCGCCTGATCGTGCTGCCCCGTCGGCCCCTGCACAGCCCGCTGAACCTGCTGGCCTCACCGATCATCGCCTACCCCATGCGGGCAATCATCAATGGCTTGGCCCCTTGCCTGCGGCACCGCTTCGAGCAATTGCTGGACGAGCCTTGGGACGTGATCCAGATCGAACACAGCTACAGTTTCCAGCCCTTCGAAAAGGCCCTGCAGGCACGCGGACTGCCGTACATGCTCAGCGAGCACACCCTGGAGTCGGTGATGGGTGGCGCCAGCCACGATCGCCTGCCGCTATGGCTGCGCCCGCTCAACGCCTTCGACCGCTGGCGCTATCGACGCTGGGAACAGCGGGTCTTGCGCCAACCCACCGAACTGGTGGCAGTCAGCGCCCACGATGCCGAATTGATCGCGCAGATCAGCGGGCGCCCGGTGAACGTGGTGGTGAATGGCGTGGACTGTGATTTCTACCAGCACGTGCAACCCGCGCTGCACAGCCAGCGCCTGCTGTTCGTTGGCAACTTCGAGTATGGCGCCAACCTGGAGGCCATCGAATGGGCGCTGGAAGACATCATGCCGCAGGTCTGGATGAGCAACCCGGCGGTGCGCCTGGCGATTGCCGGGCATGCCATGCCGGCCAGCTGGAAACTGCACTGGAACGACCCACGCATCGAATGGTTCGGCTACCGCCCCGACCTGCGTGAACTGCAACGGCGTTCGGCATTGTTCTTCGCACCGCTGCGCTATGCCGGTGGCTCCAAGGTGAAAATCCTCGAAGCGATGGCCGCCGGCTTGCCGGTGATCACCACCGGCAAAGGCGTTTCAGGCCTGGCCGCGAACAATGGTGAGCACTACCTGGGCAGTGAGGATGGCGACCAGCTGGCCCTGCTGATCACCCAGTTGCTCAACCAGCCCTGGCGCATGAGCCAGTTGAGCGACGCCGGGCGCCAGTTCGCCCGCCAGCGCCACGACTGGAGCGTGGCCGCCCAGCAACTGGAGAACGTGCACATGCGCCTGGCACTGGCGGCACCGGCCGAGGCCACGCCGCTGGCCAGTGCCTGACTGGGCCGCTCAGCCAAGTAGTTCGCTGAAGGGGATGAACGGCACGCTGTCACCCTGCTTCGGCGTACTGCCTTCGCGTACCTCCACCAACCCCTCGGCCCAGGCCGCACTGCGCAACACGCCAGAGCTCTGGTTCTTGTAGATGCGCACCTGGCCCTGTTCGATGCGGGCGCGCAGGTACTCGCGGCGCGTGCCGGCCTTGGGCCAGTCAAAGCCGGCCGGCATGTCGAAGCGCAACGGCGTGACATCGGCCACGCCCTGACGCCGTAACAGGTAGGGCCGGGTCAGCAGGCCGAAGGTGACCAGGGTCGAGGCCGGGTTACCCGGCAGGCCGATTACCGGCACGCCCTGGAAGTGGCCGAAGGTCAGCGGCTTGCCCGGTTTGATCGCCAGCTTCCACAAGGCCAGCTCGCCAGCTTCGCGCAGGGCGGCGCCGAGGTAGTCGGCCTCCCCCACCGAGACACCGCCGGTGGACAGGATCAGGTCGACATCGCCCAGCTCGGCCAGGCAGCTGCGGGTGCGTGCCAGGTCATCCGGCAGGATGCCCGCATCGACCACATCGCAGCCCAGCCTCTGCAGCCAGCTGACCAGCAGCCGGCGATTACTGTTGTAGATCTGCCCCGGCCCCAGCGGCAGGCCGGGTTCGACCAGTTCGTCACCGGTGGACAACACCGCCACCCGCACCTTGCGCACCACGTCCAGCCGGCCATGGCCCAGGGTCGCGGCCAGGCCCAGCTCGATCGGCCCCAGCCGGGTGCCGGCGCTCATCACCTGTTCGCCCTTGCGGGTTTCCTGGCCCTGGGGACGAATGTTCTGCCCGGTCTTCAGCGCTTCGAGAAAGCGTACCCGGCCATCCTCCGCCACTTCGGTGTTTTCCTGCATCTCGACGCAGTCGGCACCTTCGGGCAGCGGTGCCCCGGTGAAGATGCGCGCGCAGGTGCCCGGTTGCAGCGGCTGCGGCGCATGGCCGGCGAAAATCCGCTGGCTGACCGGCAGTGGTTCGCCCTGCCAGTCGGCCATGCGCAGGGCGTAACCGTCCATGGCACTGTTCGGCCAAGGCGGCAGGTCGAGCGAGGCCACCAGGTCGGTGGCCAGCACACGGCCCTCGGCCTCGGCCAGCGGCAGGTTCTCGGTGTCGCGGATCGGTGCCGCTTCGGCCAAAGCCAGCAGCTGCTCCAAGGCCTGTTCTACCGGCATCAGCGGCCGGGCCTGGCGGACCTCAGCCACGGCTGTCGCAGGCCGCTGCCTGTTTCAGGTGCGGCACGAAGTTGCACGGGCGATGGCGGGCATCCAGCTGCTCGGCGAGGATACCGTCCCAACCGGTGCGCACCGCGTTGGTCGAACCCGGCAGGCAGCACACCAAGGTACCGTTGGCCAGCCCGGCCAGGGCGCGCGACTGCACGGTGGAGGTGCCGATGTCGGCCACGGAAATCTGCCGGAACAGCTCACCAAAGCCTTCTACCTGCTTGTCCAGCAGGCAGGCCACGGCCTCGGGCGTGCTGTCGCGGCCGGTGAAGCCGGTGCCGCCGGTGATCAGCACCACCTGCACGCTGTCATCGGCAATCCAGGTGGCGACCTGGGCGCGAATCTTGTACAAGTCATCTTTCAGCAGCACGCGCTCGGCCAGGCGATGGCCAGCCGCGCTCAGCCGGTCGACGAACAGCTGGCCGGAGGTATCGGTGTCGAAAGTACGGGTGTCGCTGACCGTGAGCACGGCGATGTTCAGCGGCACGAAGGGGGTATCTGCCTTGGCTTTCATGGGGGTCCGTCACAAGAAGATGGGATGGCCGCAGTTATAACACAGCGCGCCCCCATCACAGCGTGACGCCCGTGGCCCTTGCCCTCGATCAATGCCCCGGGTTTGCCGCTATGCTGCACTGTAGACGGAACTTGCGTGGACGCCCTGCGTCTTAATGTCATCTAGCACCATCGCACTGGAGAAACACGATGATTCAACGGACCCTACCCGCCTTCCTGCTCGCCTTGGGCCTGGGCGCCCTCGCTGGCTGCGCATCGCCAACCGTCATTACCCTGAACGACGGTCGCGAAATCCAGGCCACCGACACACCGAAGTTCGATGAAGACTCCGGTTTCTACGAATTCGAGCAGCTGGACGGCAAGCGCACACGCCTGAACAAGGACCAGATCCGCACCGTCAAAGAGCTCTGATCGCAGCCTGTTTTTTGCAAAGGCCCTTTTAACAACAAGGGCTTGCGTGCAAAAAAAGTATGCAGTAGGATTTCCTTCATCGGAGTGTAGCGCAGCCAGGTAGCGCGTCTCGTTCGGGACGAGAAGGCCGCAGGTTCGAATCCTGTCTCTCCGACCAAATCCTCGTCAAAAAGCCCGCCTAGTGCGGGCTTTTTGTTGCGCATTGAAATGCCCCTGTAGGAGCGGCCTTGTGTCGCGATGGGCCGCAAAGCGGCCCCAGATCCCGGCATCGCTGCACATATCGCCGGGGCTGCTTCGCAGCCCTCTCGCGACACAAGGCCGCTCCTACAAAGGGCTGCGTCAACCGGTCATAACGCTTGCTCGGCCTCCACCGGCACATACAGCAACTGCAGGCGCTCACTGCTCCAGGCCCGGGTCTGGTTGGTCAGCGCCAGGTTGTTGTTCAGCTTCTGCCCATAGCTTGGCACGATTTCCTTGAGCCTGGCCTGCCAGGCTGGCGACTGGATACGGTCCTTGAAGGTCTTTTCCAGCACGGTCAGCATGATCGGCGCCGCGGTCGAGGCACCCGGCGATGCCCCCAGCAACGCAGCGATGCTGCCGTCCTGGGCCGCCACCACTTCAGTACCGAACTGCAGCACACCGCCCAGTACCGGGTCCTTCTTGATCACCTGCACCCGCTGGCCGGCCTGCAGCAGCTTCCAGTCCTCGTTCTTGGCGTTGGGGAAGTACTCGCGCAGCGCGTTCATGCGGTCATCGAAACTGAGCATCAACTGCCCCATCAGGTAGGTGCTGAGGTCGATGTTGTCGATACCGGCATTGACCATCGGCAGCACGTTGTGGCTGTTCAGCGAGGCGAACATGTCCAGCAGCGAGCCGTGCTTGAGGTACTTGGTGGAGAAGGTGGCGAACGGGCCGAACAGCAGCACCTGCTTGCCATCGATCATCCGCGTGTCCAGGTGCGGTACCGACATCGGCGGCGCACCGACCGAGGCCTTGCCGTACAGCTTGGCCTGGTGGCGGGCGACCAGGTCGGGGTTGTCGGTCATCAGGAACTGGCCACCGACCGGGAAGCCGGCATAGCCTTCGGCTTCAGGGATGCCCGACTTCTGCAGCAGCTTCAGCGCGCCACCACCGGCACCGATGAACACGAAGCGGGCGTTGACGGCCTTTTCCTCGCCGCCGTTGGCCAGGTCGGCCACCCGCACATGCCAGGTGCCGTCGTCGTTGCGCACGATGTCGCGCACTTCATGACGCAGGTTCAGCGACACATTGGGGTTGCGGGTCATCGCCGCGAACAACTGGCGGGTGATTTCGCCAAAGTTCACGTCGGTGCCGATGGCCATGCGCGTGGCGGCGATTTTCTGCTCCGGGTCACGGCCTTCCATCACCAGCGGTGCCCACTTGCGGATCTGCTCGTGGTCTTCGGAGATTTCCATGCCGCGGAACAGCGAGCTGTGCTGCAGGGCGTCGACGCGCTTGTGCAGGAAGGCGACGTTGTCGTCACCCCAGACAAAGCTCATGTGCGGCACGTTGTTGATGAACGACTTCGGGTTGCTCAGCACGCCCTGCTCGACCTGGTAGGCCCAGAACTGCTTGGACACCTCGAACTGCTCGTTGACCCCAACGGCCTTGCTGATGTCGATGCTGCCGTCTTTGCCGACGCTGGTGTAGTTCAGCTCGCAGAACGCGGAGTGACCGGTACCGGCGTTGTTCCAGGCGTTGGAGCTTTCTTCGGCCACCTGGTCCAGGCGTTCGTAGACGTCGACCTTCCAGGAAGGCTCCAGCTCGGTGAGGTAGGTGCCCAGGCTGGCACTCATGATGCCACCGCCAATCAGCAGCACATCGACGGTCTTTTCCGGCTCCGCGGGTTTGGAGCAGCCGATGACGCCCAGGCAGAGGAACGTCAGCAGGAATTTCTTCATTGATGTTATCCAGTTGTTGTGTACACGCGCGCCGCCTTGAGCAGGGAACGTGCCAACTGGGTCTGAAGCAGTGAATACAGGGGGCGGGCGACGGGGAGGATGGCGACAATCCGCCAGAGGGGCCGGATGCACTGCAATGAAATGGCGGATTTCCCCGCCTTGCGCTGCCCTTGTAGGAGCGGCCTTGTGTCGCGATGGGCTGCAAAGCAGCCCCCTGCGATATCCGCACTGTTGCCGAGACATTGGGGCCGCTTTGCGGCCCATCGCGACACAAGGCCGCTCCTACAGGGACCGCGTCAGGCATGACAGGGCGTCAGGCGGTGAGGCGGGAGGTGACTTCACCCAGCTGCCCCGACAACCCATGCAGGCGCTGCCCCGCCCGTTCGGTATGCTGCACCGCCTGCTGGTTGGCCGTGGCGATGCGGGTGATTTCGATCAGGTTGCACGAGATGTCCTCGGCCACGCTGGTCTGCTCTTCGGCCGCCGTGGCGATCTGCCGGTTCATGTCGCGAATCGCTTCCACTGCCAGGGTGATGCGCTGCAGCATCTGCCCGGCCTGCTGCACCTGCTCGGCACCCTCCTCGCTGCGCTGCTGGCCGCTTTCGATGGCCTTGACCGCCTCGACCGCCCCAGACTGCACCGCTTCGATGATCTGGTGGATCTCGGCGATCGACGCCGCCGTGCGCTGGGCCAGGCTGCGCACTTCATCGGCGACGACCGCAAAACCTCGCCCGGCCTCGCCGGCACGGGCCGCTTCGATGGCGGCGTTGAGCGCCAGCAGGTTGGTCTGCTCGGCAATGCCACGGATCACTTCGAGCACTTTGCCAATGCGCGTGCTGTCATGCTCCAGGTCGCGAATCACCGCCGCCGTGCCGGCAATTTCGCGGTTGACCGCGCCGATGATGTCGATGGTCTGCTGCATCACCTGCTCGCCCGCCTGGGCACTGTGGTCGGCGTCGTCCGCCGCGCGGGCAGCCTCGGCGGCGTGGCGGGCGACTTCCTGGGCGGTGGCGGACATCTCGTGCATGGCCGTGGCCACCTGGTCGGTGCGCTGGAACTGGTCGTGGGTACCACGGGCCATGTCGCCGGCGATACTGCGCAGCTGGCCGCTGGCGCCTTCCAGTTCCTGGGCGTTGTCCTGCAGCCGGCCGACCGTGTCGGCGAGGAAATCGCGCAGGGTGTTGGCGGCCCGCGCCAAGCGGCCCAGTTCGTCCTCGCGGCGGCTGTCTACCCGGGCGGCAAAGCGGCCCTGGCTAAGCTGCGCGACATATTCGATCAACTGGCGGATCGGCTCGATCAGGCTGCGGTTGACCAGCCACAGGCTGAGCAGCCCCACCAGCACGGCCGAGGCCAGCATCACCAGCAGGCCCAGCCATACCGTGCGCTCGGCGCCGGCACTCAGGCTGGCGGCGTGCTGACGGGCTTCGGCACGCAGTTGCTCGACCAGTTCGCTCATCTGCTCGCTGGCGGCGCGGTCCACGCCCTTGACCGCCTGGTCGCCGGCTACCGGGTCGCCGCCCGCCGCCAGGAATGCCTGGCGACCCTGCGCATAGGCCTGGCCCAGCTGCCGGTGGCTGTCACGCAGTTGCTGCAGCGGCGCCTTGAGCCTCGCGTCGCTGCTGTCGATCAATTGCCCGAGCAGTTGCTGCACCTGCTGCTCGCGAGCCTGGAACTGCTGCCAGTACTTGTCCATGTCAGCCGGCTGGCGCCCGCGCAACAGCACATTCTTCCATTCCTGCACCTGGATCTTGAACTGCAGGTTGGCTTCGTCGATCAACTGCGAGGCCCGCAGCGGCCCGTCGACCAGCTCGGCGTAGCCGCGCACGCTGGACGAGAGGAACTGGAAGCACACCAGGGCGATCAGCAACATCGCCACCAGACTGCCGCCGAGCAGGGAGAGAATTTGCACTCTGAGGGATTTACGCAACATCTTGGATCTCGGAAAGCAGAAGTAAGACCGGGGGCCGCGCAAGTTGGCAACAAGGTACAACGCAGCCCGGTTGCGGGCAGGCCAAAAAAAGGCTGCCATCAAGCAATGGCAGCCAGGTCGAGCACTTACGCAACAGTTGAGCTAGATACTCTCAGGCAAATACTACAGAAATGTTACAACGCCACTACAAGCTACCCCGTGGTGAACTGCAAGGCCGCCAGCCGAGCATACAGCGGGCTCTCTTCGATCAGCTGGCGATGCGTCCCCACCGCCACCAGCCTGCCCTTGTCGATGACCGCGATACGGTCAGCATGCTGGACCGTAGCCAGGCGATGGGCGATCACCAGGGTGGTGCGCCCGGCCATCAGGCTGGGCAGCGCCTGCTGGATCAGGTGTTCACTCTGTGCGTCGAGTGCGCTGGTGGCTTCGTCCAGCAACAGGATCGGCGCATCGACCAGCAACGCACGGGCGATGGCCAGGCGCTGCCGCTGCCCGCCGGACAGGCCGATGCCGCCCTCGCCCAGCGGTGTCTGGTAGCACTGCGGCAATTGCCGGATGAATGCGTCGGCATGAGCACCCCGGGCGGCTGCCTCGACCTCGGCCAGGGTCGCCTCGGGCCGGCCATAGCGGATGTTGGCCTCGACCGTGCCGCGAAACAGCGAGGGGTTCTGTGCCACCAGGGCGAACTGCTGGCGCAGGTGATCGGGGTCGAGTTCGGTGATCGCCCGGCCATCGAGCAGGATGCGCCCCTGCTGGGGGTCGTAGAAGCGCAGCAACAAATCGAACAAGGTCGACTTGCCCGCCCCCGACGGGCCCACCAGCGCCACGGTCTGCCCCGGCTCGATGGTCAGGCTCAGGCCATCGACAGCCGCCACCGAGGGCCGTGATGGGTAGGCGAACACCAACTGCTGCAGCTCGATATGCCCACTGGCCCGCTGCTGCGGCAGCACCTGCGCCATGGCGGGCGGCAGGATCGCACTGCGCGCCGCCAACAGTTCGGCAATGCGCTCGGCGGCGCCCGCCGCCCTCTGCAACTCGCCGATCACCTCGCTGAGGGTGCCGAAGGCACTGCCTACGATCAGGCTGTAGAACACGAAGGCGGCCAGCTCGCCCGCGGAAATGCGCCCGGCGATCACGTCCATGCCGCCAACCCACAACATCACCCCCACCGCTCCCAGAACCAGCACGATCACCAGGGTGATAAGCCAGGCGCGCTGGGCAATCCTCTGCCGGGCCACGGCAAACGCCGCTTCCACCGTGCCGGCGAACAGCTCGCGGTCATGCGCCTGGTGGTTGTAGGCCTGCACGGTCTTGATCTGCCCGAGGGTCTCGGCCACATAGCTGCCCACATCGGCCACCCGGTCCTGGCTCTGCCGCGACAGGCTGCGTACCCGGCGGCCGAACAGCAGGATCGGCGCCAGCACCAGCGGCAGGGCCACCACCACGATACTGGTGAGCTTGGGGTTGGTGATGAACAGCAACACCACGCCACCGATGACCATCAGCGCGTTGCGCAGGAACATCGACAGCGAAGAGCCGATTACCGATTGCAGCAAGGTGGTGTCGGCGGTCAGCCGCGACTGGATCTCGGAGCTGCGGTTGTCTTCGAAAAACCCGGGATGCAGGCCGATCAGGTGGTCGAACACGGCCCGACGGATATCGGCCACGCAGCGCTCGCCGATCCACGACACCAGGTAGAAGCGGCTGAAGGTACCCACCGCCAGTGCCACCACCAGCAGCAGGAACAGGCCGATGGTCTGGTTGAGCTGATGCGCGGAGCGGGTCATGAAGCCCTGGTCCACCAGCAGGCGGATGCCCTGGCCCATGGACAGGGTGATGGCGGCGGTGACTACCAGGGCCAGCAAGGCCAGCAGCACCTGACGACGGTATGGACGGACAAACTGCCAACCCAGGCGCAAGGCGCGGCGTTGACGCGGGGAAACCGATTCGGGCATGGCGCTGACCACATTGGCGGGGAAACCGCAGCCTACCACTCATCTACGCCTGTGGAACCCTTGCAGGGTTGCTATAGCCTATCGGTCTAACCAGGCTATGGAGCTTTACCGCCGTTTCTGTTCGACTGTGCCTGCCGTGACCCTGCAGGTACTGTCACAGGCCAGTCACGGCACAGGGTTAACCTGCGCTTGAACCTGATGAGGAGACAATACATGAGCTTGCAGCATGGCAGCGACAACCAGAAGCCCCGGACTACCCCTCAGCCGCAGGTGTGCGGTTCGATCATCGATGCCCAGGGGCGCGAAGTACCGATCACCGAGCAGATGATCCAGAAGGCCTGCAAGGCCCTGGAAGAAAGCCGGGTAGAGCGCGTACGCAAAGGTTGATCGGCGAATTCCTTGCAACCCGGCGCTTGCGCCGGGTTTTTATTTGCCTGAATCCTGTACCGGCCCTTTCGCGGGTAAACCCGCTCCCACAGGGACAACACAAGCCTTGAGGTCAGCGGGCTACCTGTGGGAGCGGGTTTACCCGCGAAGAGGCCGGTACAGCTTTCAAGAAGCTGTCAGACCAACACCCCACCCAAGGCACTGACCAGCTGCGCCAACTGCGGCGACTCCCCGCGCAAGCGCACCGCCAGCCCTTCGATCTCGCGCCGTGGCGGGTACTGCTTGCGCAACTGGTCGAACGCTGCACGCTGCTGCTGCGGGTCGTCGCTGAGGCTGCGGCGGAAATCGGCATCGTCGCGGCGTGGGTCATACACCGCGCGGCACAGGGTGGCCAAGGCCCAGGCCGGGTCGGTGCTGGCATCCAGCTCGATCTGCGCCAGCGGCGGCCGGGGCAGCAGGTCGGCCAGTTGCACCTGTTCATCCACACCGAGGAAGCGGCACAGCGCCTGGTAGATCTGCGCCGTACCACGCTGGCGGCCGTCGAGGCTGTAGCCGGCAATGTGCGGCGAAGCCAACGTGCACAGGTCGGCCAGTTGCAGGTCAACCTGCGGCTCCCCCTCCCACACATCCAGCACCGCATGCAGGTCTTCGCGGTCCAGCAGCAGTTCGCGCAGGGCGGCGTTGTCCACTACAGGGCCACGGCTGGCGTTGACCAGCCAGGCACCGGGGCGCAACTGCGCCAGCTGCGCCTGGCCCAGCAGGTGCCAGGTCGGGTGCTCGCCGCCACGCTGCAACGGGGTGTGCAGGCTGATCACATCGCACTGTTGCAGGATGGTTTCGAGGCTGACGTAGTCACCGCCCTCGGCGGCCTGGCGCAGCGGGTCGCATACCAGTACCTTCCAGCCCAGGCCATGCAGCACCCGCACCAGGCGGCCACCCACCTCACCCGCGCCTACCACGCCATACACGCGCTCGGGCAGTGCCACGCCATCCAGTTCCGCCAGGGTCAGCAGGCTGCCCAGCACGTAATCGACCACGCCGCGGGCATTGCAGCCCGGTGCGCTGCTCCAGTGGATGCCGGCCTCGGCAAAGTAGTTCAGGTCGAGGTGATCGGTGCCGATGGTGCAGGTGCCGACAAAGCGCACGCGGCTGCCTTCGAGCAACTGGCGGTCGACCTTGGTCACCGAGCGCACCAGCAGGATGTCGGCGTCCTTTACGCTGGCGGCATCGAGGCTTCGGCCCGGGTAACGACGGATTTCGCCGAAACCCTGGAAGAAGGCATCGAGCAGCGGGATGTTCTCGTCGGCAACTATCAGCATGGCGCTCTCCTGTCTGGGGAACGCAGTGTAGGCGCAACGCCGGGCGTGTTCCAGAGCGGCTCAGTCGGCTTTCTTGCGGATCCAGTACAGGAAGGTACCGGCGTCTTCCTGCTGCTGCAGCAGTTCGTGGCCGAGGAAGTTGCAGAACTTGGGGATGTCGCGGCGGGTCGAGGGGTCGGTGGCGATGACCTTGAGCAGGCCGCCAGCGGCCAGATTGCGCACGTGCTGGTGCAGCATCATCACCGGTTCCGGGCAGTTCAGGCCGGTGGCGTCGAGGATGGCGTCGGGGGTGAAATCGGTCATGGGGGACTCCGCAAATGATCGCTATTGTCGCGCATCGCGCGACGTGGTCCAAGCACCGCCTGTGAAGACGCGCCCTGCTCTTGCTCTTGCTCTTGCTCTTGCTCTTGCTCTTGCTCTTGATCTTGATCTTGATCTTGATCTTGATCTTGATCTTCGCGACTTCAGGAGGCCGAGCAGAGGGCTTGCGGAGGGAGGTGACGGGCATGGATGCCCGTCAAGCGCTGAGGCCCCATGGATGGGGCCTGCAGCGCGTACTCCCGGGAGCAAGACCGGCGCGAGGGAACCCCGGAGCGCAGCGCAGGGGCCGGATGATGGGAGCGCAGCGTTTTTTGGTTACTTTTTGCCGCGTTTGGCAAAAAGTGACTCGCCGTAAGGGCGAAAAGGTGAGTATGCGTCGCCATCGTAAATGGACTATGCGCGAGATCAAGACCAGTAATTTTCCGCTCTTCGCTCTTCGCTCTCAAGCGTGGGCATCAACAACAAGGTCAACATTCATTTTCGAAGGTGGCGCTTATTCACCTTTCCGCCCTTACGGCGGGTCCCTTTTTGTCGTGGCAAAAAGGAACCAAAAACCGTCGGCTCCCATCATCCGGCCCCTCCGCTTCGCTCCGGGGTCCCCTCGCTACGGGCCTGCTCCCGGGAGGACGCGCTGCAGGCCCCATCCATGGGGCCTCAGCGCTTGACGGGCATCCATGCCCGTCACCTCCCTCCGCAGCCCCTCCGCTCGGCCTCCTGAAGTCGCAATCGGCGGCGCCTGAACTGTCGCGCGCTTAGAAGCAAAAGCCGAAACGAGCAAGAGCAAGAGCAAGAGCTGCTGCCACGCTTGGCATCACTTACTCAGCGGATCATCCCAGAAATGCCGCTCGGCCTCCTGCTGGATATCCGCCCGGCTCAACCCCAGGTCGTGCAGGGTCGCATCACTCAGGCTGGCCAGTTCCTGGCGCTGGCGGTACAGCTGCAGCCAGCGCGCCGGGCGCTGCAGGGCGGCATGCCACAGGTGGTTCAGGGAAAAGGCAGGTTGCTGGATGCTGCTGACATGACCTTTCATCGTGAAGCCCTCCGTGTTGATGGCTCCAGTCTCCTGCCAGGCATAAGATCAATCCAACGAATGTTTCTGATGCCATGCATCTCGGAGATTGATGCAATGTCCCAGTACCAGAGCCTCGATGCGGACGTACTGCGCACCTTCGTGGCCATCGCCGAGCAGGGCGGCTTCACCCGCGCCGGCGAGGTGGTCAACCGCACCCAGTCGGCGGTGAGCATGCAGATGAAACGCCTGGAAGAAGACATTCTGCAGCGCCAACTGTTCGAGCGCGACGGCCGCCAGGTGCGGTTGACTGCCGAAGGCCAGGTGCTGCTCGGCTATGCGCGGCGCATCCTCAAGTTGCATGGGGAAGTGTTCAACACCCTGCGCATGCCGCACATGGTCGGGGTCGTACGCATCGGTACGCCGGACGACTATGCCATGCGTTTCCTGCCGACCATCCTGTCGAGCTTTGCCCAAGCCTACCCACTGGTGCAGGTGGAGGTGCATTGCGACTCCTCCAAACAACTGATGCTGCGCCAGGACCTGGACCTGACCATCGTCACCCGTGAGCCGGGTAACGAGATTGGCCAGCTGCTGCGCCAGGAACGCCTGGTCTGGGCCGCCGCGGAAGGCTTCTGCCCGCAGGAGCAACGCCCCATGCCGGTAGCCTTGTTCAACACCGACTGCTTCTGCCGGGCCTGGACCTGCAATGCCCTGGAGGCCCAGGGCATCGACTACCGCATCGCCTATACCAGCCCGAGCCTGGCAGCGATCTTCGCCATTGTCACCGCTGGGTTGGCGGTGACCGCACAGCTGCAAAGCCTGATTGGCGGGAACATCCGCATTCTGGGCGAGAGCGAAGGGTTGCCGCAGTTGCCGGTGGCCAATGTGATGCTGGTGCGCAGTACCCAGAACCCTTCGCCGATTACCGACTGCATGGCCGACTACATTGTCGAAGGGTTCAAGTGAGCCGGGGCTGCTGCGCAGCCCATCGCGACACAAGGCCGCTCCTACAAGGGCACGCGATCCCCTGTAGGAGCGGCCTTGTGTCGCGATGGGCCGCAAAGCGGCCCCAAAATCTCAAAGCTCGAACCCGAGCATCACCGCACACCCCACCAAAAACACACAGAACATCGCCCGCAACACCTTCTCCGGCAACGCATGGGCCAATTTCACCCCCCAGCTGATACTCAGCAGGCCGCCCACCGCCAATGGCACCCCCACCCCCCAGTCAACACTGTGGTGCACCCCATAGGTCACCAGGGTTACCAAGGTACTCGGCGCCGCCAGCGCCAGCGACAGCCCCTGCGCCACCACCTGGGTGGTACCGAACACACTGGTCAGGATCGGCGTGGCCACCACGGCCCCACCCACCCCGAACAAGCCGCCCATGGTGCCGGCAAAGCTGCCCAGCACACCCAGCCACGGCCAGGCATAGCGCAACTCGGCGCTGGGCGGCGTCACCTTCATGAACATCCGCGCCACGTTCCACACCGCCAGGGCCACCAGGAAGCCGACAAAGCCCAGGCGCATGGATTGCGCATCCAGCCCCACCGCCCAGATCGACCCCAGCCAGGCGAACACGAAGCTGCACAGCGACAGCGGCACCGCATGGCGCAACTCGATGCGGTTACGCTGGTGATAACGCCACAGCGCCAGCAGCACATTGGGCACTACCATCACCAGCGCCGTGCCTTGCGCCAACTGCTGGTCCAGGCCGAACAGCACGCCCAGCGCCGGAATCGCGATCAGCCCGCCGCCAATGCCGAACAGGCCACCCATGGTCCCCAGGGCTGCGCCCAGCACGATATACAACAACCACTCGATCATCAGGGGCCTCATCCGCCTGTACACATAATGCGAGCATGCTAACGATTGCGGGCTGGCGGGGAAACGCACAGCAGCGCACAATGGCTGTGCGTTTTTCGCAAAAGCAAGGCAGCCATGAGCCCCGATACCCTGACCGACCAGCTAAGCCTGTTCCTCGATGTGCTGGAAACCGGCAGCTTTTCTGCCGCCGCCCGCCGCCACCCGCTGACCCCGTCCGCCGTGGCCCGGCGCATCGACAACCTGGAAAGCGCCGTGGGCAGCCGCCTGTTCACCCGCAGCACCCACGCCGTGCGCGCCACACCTGCAGGCAATGCCTTTGCCGAACGGGCCAGGCGCATCATCGAGGAACTGCGCCTGGCCCGCGCCGAAGCAGTGTCGCTGAGCAATGCCCCCGAAGGCCTGATCCGCATCGACGCCCCCGCCGCATTCGGCCGCCGCCACCTGGCCCCGGCCATCGCCGATTTCCTGGTCGCCTACCCGGGCCTTGATGTGCAACTGCGCCTGATCGACAGCTTCGTCGACCTGCATGGCAGCCACCTGGGCGAGGTCGACCTGGTGCTGCGCGCTGGCCCCCTGGCCGACACCCGGCTGGTCGCCACGCCATTGGCCTACATGGTGCGCATCGCCTGCGCCAGCCCGGCCTACCTGGCCAGCCGCGGCATGCCCACCTGCCCCAGCGAACTGCCCGGGCACGACGGCCTGGACTGGGACGGCCTGGCGCCGCCATTCGCCTGGCGTTTCAACGTGGCCGGGCAAACCCGCCTGTACCGCCCCTCACGCATGCGCATGGCCGCCAACAACGCCGAAACCCTGCTGTTCGGCGCCCTCGCCGGTTTAGGCATAGCCCACCTGCCCACTTGGCTGATCAGTGAATACCTGCTACGTGGCGAGCTGATACCTTTGTTTTGCGACGGTGGCTTGCCCCAAGCGGAAACCAGCGGTATCTACGCGCTTCGCCTGGAACATGAAACGAACTCTCGCAGCCGTTTGCTGCTCGAATTTCTCAAGAGCCGCTTCAGCCCGATTCCACCCTGGGACCTGGCCTTGCGCAGTGAACTGCGCGAATAAAGCGCGCACTAACGATCCGCGTGCCAGACTTTCCCATTGATTACCTTCAAGGACCTGCATGAACGCCAACACCCAAGCCTCCTGTGACGAGCTGCTGCTGGACAACCAGGTCTGTTTCGCCCTGCACTCCACCTCGTTGCTGATGACCAAGGTCTACAAACCGCTGCTGCAGGCCCTGGGCCTGACCTACCCGCAGTACCTGGCCATGCTCGTGCTGTGGGAGCACGACGGCCTGACCGTAGGCGAGATCAGCCAGCACCTGCTCACCGACCCCGGCTCGCTGACGCCGCTGCTCAAGCGCCTGGAAAGCGAAGGCCTGCTGCAGCGCAACCGCAGCCGCGAGGACGAACGGGTGGTACTGGTGCAGCTGACCGACAAGGGCCGCGCCTTGCAGCAGCAGGCCAAAGAAGTGCCGCAGTGCATCCTCAAGGCCAGCGGGCGCAGCCTGGAACAGTTGCAACAGCTGCAGGCCGACCTGCTGGCGCTGCGCGAGAACCTGCAGAAAACCCTCTGACAGCTATGCTGTGCAATGGCCGTTCGGATGAGCGGTGACGATTTATCTTGCGCACTAACTAATTGCGCGCTAATTTAAATCCCACACCAACCCGCGCCCTCCTCCAGACGGGGAGCGCACAGCACATTAGCGAGGCTCAAGATGCAAAAGGTCACTCCGCTGTACATCGCAGAAGCTACCTCCACCGGTGGGCGCGACGGCAAGTCCCGTTCCAGCGACGGCAAGCTGGTGGTCAGCCTGAGCACCCCCAAGGAACTGGGCGGCGCAGGCGGTGACGGCACCAACCCCGAGCAGATGTTCGCCGCCGGTTACTCGGCGTGCTTCATCGGTGCCCTGAAGTTCGTGGCCGGGCAGGAGAAAAAAGCCCTGCCGGCGGACGCCTCGATCACCGCGAAGGTGGGCATCGGCCAGATTCCAGGTGGTTTCGGCCTGGACATCGACCTGCACATCAACCTGCCGGGCCTGGCCCAGGCCGATGCCGAAGGGCTGGTGGAAAAGGCGCACAAGGTATGCCCGTACTCCAACGCCACCCGCGGCAATGTGGATGTGCGCCTGCACGTGACCGTGTAAGGCTGTGGGAGCGGCCTTGCGTCGCGATGGGGCGCGAAGCGGCCCCGGAATCTCGGGTACACCTTGATATTGCCGGGGCCGCTTTGCGGCCCTTTCGCGACACAAGGCCGCTCCCACAAAAGCAAGAGCAAGAGCACGCATCGAGATCTGCAGGAATCGCAGGCACAAAAAACCCGGCCTAGGCCGGGTTTTTTGCGTTTCACAAGAAGGATTACTTCTTGGAACGGCCTTTGAAGCTGTTGTCGCGAGTGTCGATATCGATCCACTCGTCGATCTGGATGAAGTCGGCAACCGAGATCTCGGTACCGTTCTTCAGCTTGGCAGGCTTCATCACCTTGCCCGAGGTGTCGCCGCGTGCAGCGTTCTCGGTGTAGACAACCTGGCGGCTGATGGTGGTCGGCAGTTCAACCGATACCAGGCGGCCTTCGAAGAACACGGCTTCGCAGACGTCTTCCATGCCTTCTTCGATGTACGGCAGAACGGCTTCGATGTCCTCGGCGTTCAGTTCGTACATGGTGTAGTCGGTGGTGTCCATGAAGGTGTATTCGTCACCGTTGATGAACGACAGGGTCGCTTCTTTGCGATCCAGGATCACGTCGTCCAGCTTGTCGTCTGCACCGTAGACGGTTTCGGTCTTGTAGCCGGTCAGCAGGTTCTTCAGCTTGGTCTTCATGATCGCGCTGTTACGGCCCGACTTGGTGAACTCAGCTTTTTGAACCAGCCACGGGTCGTTGTCGATCCGCAGGACGGTACCGGGTTTCAGTTCTTTACCAGTTTTCATTACGAAGTATCCGAATCTGGATGGATTTATAAAAATCGAGGCCGCGTATCATAGCGAATTTCGGTAAAAGTGTACTAGCGCTGTGGCAAGGTCCGGCTGAGCGGCCTGTCGCGCTGCCCAAAGCCGGGCATGCTGCTGCAGTTCCGGCCAGTGCTGGCGGGCCGCCTGCCAGGCCTGGCCCATGTCGCGGTCCATGTTCCAGGCACGCCACAAGCCAAGCAGCGCGGCATCGGCATCGCCTGACAACCCCTGTCGATAATGCGCGAGAAACGCTTCGAGCTTTTCCCAATGGGCATTCTCGTCCTGCACGTAGATGTGCCACAGCATCGGCTGCCCGGCCCACTGCGCGCGCACGAACGAGTCTTCGCCGCGCACGGCATTGAAATCACAGCTCCACAGCAACCGGTCGTAGTCGTCCTGGCTGACGAAAGGTAGCACCTGCACGGTCAGCGCCCCTCGCTTGCGCACGCTGCCCACTTGCAGTGCCGCCTCGCCAAACCACTGGCCGAGCCCCGCGACGACGCGCCCTTGCGGCACCAGCAGGTGGCAAGGTTGCTCGCCTGAGGCCAAGGCATCAAGCCAGTTGCCCAGTTGCGGGTTTTCGTAGGCGAACAGGGAAATCAGCAACGCCCCCGCTTCAGGGTTTACGCCAAGCCCCTGCAAGAAGGCCTGACGTGCGCCTTGCTGGAACGCATCACGCCGCGCCAGCAGCGAGCCCTCGCGCAGCAGGCCACCGGTTTTTTCGGTAAAGCCGGGAAAGAAAAATACCTTGCGCAAGCCATTGGGCTGCGGCGAAGGCAAGCCATGGCAGCCCTCCACCCAGTCCTCGGCACTGAGGTATTCGAGGTTCAACCACAGCGGCGGCGTGGCACGAACACGCATTGCCTCCACATAAGCTGCTGGCAACTGGCAGGCGAAGGCACCGATTACCACATCAGCCGGCGCCACCGGCAACCAGGTCACCGGCCACTGGCGCACTTCCACACCGTGCTGCCACTGCTGCGGGGCGTCGGCATCGGCCCCGGGGCACATGGGCGTGAACGCATTGAGGTCATCCACCCACAGGCGCACTGCCAGGCCGTGCTCGGCCACCAGCTGCCGGGCCAGGCGCCAGGTCACGCCTATATCGCCGTAGTTGTCGACGACGCTGCAGAAGATGTCCCAGGTGGCTTTCATGTGCCCTGCCCTCGCCCAGCGGAAAAACCGCGCATTCTGCGCATAAATTGTCGCTGACAAAAGCACCTGCGCGGAAAAATACCCAGGCGCATGCGACAATGCACCCCGACCACCCTGCCAGGAGGCTGCCATGCCGCGCCACCGTGAATTGAAGATCACCCTCAAGCCGATGCCGTTGATCCTGTGCGTTGCCTTTGGCCTGTGGCTGGGCGCCGTGGCCATCGCCGCCAGCCTGTGGCTGGCCCTGCAACTGTGGCCACAGCAGGTACAGCCACTGGCCCAGGCCGTGGCCCCCGCCGCGTACCGGCCTGCCGCGCCGCCAGCGCCAGCCCCTGCGGCGGATGCCCAGGCGGAAATGTTCGAACGCTACAAGGACATCCTGCACAAGCAGGAGGTGCAACAGGCCGCCGAGGCCGCCCAGGGCAACCCGCGCAACCTCAACAGCCCCAAGTGCCAGTTCTGGCTGCAGCAGAACCGCACCGCGCCCACCGACAAAAGCCAGGCCAACGTGCTGGAGTTCTGTTACTGACCATGGACAAGCCCAGCCTGCTGGCGCAAATAGTCGCCACCCTCGAGCATGACCTGGATGTGCTGACCCGCGCGGCGCAAACCGCGTACGAAGCCGCCACTGCCGAAGAGAACATCGCCGAAAACAAGTACGACACCCTGGGCCTGGAAGCCTCGTACCTGGCTACCGGCCAAGCCCGCCGCAGCGCCGAGATCCGCAAGGCGCTGGTGACCTACCAGCAACTGCTGCTGCGCGATTACGACCCGGCACGCGGGGTGCAGGTGAGCAACCTGGTAACGCTGGAGGATGAAGATGGCGGGCAGCGCCGACTGTTCCTCGGGCCCGAGGCGGCGGGGTTGAAGATTGGCGAGGGGGATGGGCTGGTGACGGTGATTACCCCGCGCTCGCCGCTGGGGCAGCAGTTGGTCGGCAGGAAGGTTGATGATGAGGTGAGCCTGGGGGCACAGGCATTGTTCATAGTCGATGTTGTCTGAACCGGCCTCTTCGCTCCCCAGGCCAGTGATCCCCGTGTAGCAGCAGCCTTGTGCTGCGAAGGGGCCATGAGCGACACAGAAAGTCATTTGCCTTACCGGCCTCTTCGCAGCACAAGGCTGCTCCTACACGGATTGCAAGGCATCGAACCGCCGCGCCAACCCCTGCTCTTCGAACTGTTCCACCACAAAATCGATAAACGCCCGGGTCTTGCCCGGCAACAGCTTGTGCTCGGCGAAATACAGGCTGATATGCCCATCGTCCACGTACCAGTCCGGCAGCACCCGCTGCAGCCGCCCGCCTTCCAGGTACGGCACTGCAAACGGCAGGCTCACCAGGGCAATCCCCAAGCCCTGCTCGGCCACCGCGCAAGCCGCATCCGAATCGCTCATGGTCATCGCCTGGCGCAACTGCAATGGCTGCTGCACCTGCCAACGGCTGGTCAACGGCCATGAACGCACCCGCCCGGTCTGCGGCGAGCGGATCAGGATACCGTCATGCCGTTGCAATACCTGCGGGTCGTCAATCGGCGCGTGCCGGCCCAGGTACGCCGGCGCCGCCACCAGCACCCGGTGCGCGGGGGTCAGCTTGCGCGCCACCACCCCTGGCGGCAAATCGAAGCCTCCGCCAATCGCCGCATCGAAACCCTGGCCGATCAGGTCGACCTGGCGGTTGTCGAAATGCCAGTCCGGGGTAATGGCCGGGTAGCGACGCAGGAACTCGGCCAGCAATGGCAACACATACAAGCGCCCGAACACCGTGCCCATGCTCACCCGCAACAACCCGGCCGGCTGGCCTTCGCTGCTGGCCAGGTTGGCCACGGCGTACTGGATGGTGCGGAAGCTGTCACTGACCTCCCCCAGAAATCGCTGCCCGGCCTCGGTCAGGGTCAGCTTGCGGGTACTACGCTGGAACAACCGCACGCCCAGGCGCGCTTCCAACTGGGCAACATGCTTGCCCACGGCAGCCGGGGTAATGCTGAGGCGCCTGGCGGCCTCGGCAAAGCTGCCGACTTCGGCACTGCGGATGAAGCATTCCAACGCGTTGAACGATTCCATGGCCATGATTGGCAACCAAAGGTTTACTCTGCTGATACTGATTGCCATCTTATCAGCAGGTAATCAAGCGCCGATACTGCGCCCATCCTAGGCATTCCGGCCTGGCTTCCAGCAGGAGATCAGCATGTCCAAGCAACACACCCTCGAAGGCAAAGTAGCCCTGGTACAGGGCGGTTCCCGCGGCATCGGTGCAGCCATCGTGCGACGCCTGGCCCGCGAAGGCGCGCAGGTGGCCTTCACCTATGTCAGCTCCGCCGGCCCGGCGCAGGCGCTGGCTGAGGAAATTACCAAAAATGGCGGCAAGGCCCTGGCCCTGCGGGCCGACAGCGCCGACGCGGCGGCCGTGCAACTGGCCGTGGATGACACTGTGAAGGCCTTCGGCAGGCTGGATATCCTGGTCAACAACGCCGGTGTGCTGGCGGTAGCACCGGTGACCGAATTCGACCTGGCCGACTTCGACCACATGCTGGCGGTGAACGTGCGCAGCGTATTCGTCGCCAGCCAGGCCGCTGCGCGCTACATGGGCCAAGGTGGGCGCATCATCAACATTGGCAGCACCAATGCCGAGCGCATGCCGTTTGCCGGCGGCGCCCCCTATGCCATGAGCAAATCGGCGCTGGTCGGCCTGACCCGCGGCATGGCCCGTGACCTGGGGCCGAAAGGCATTACCGTGAACAACGTGCAGCCAGGTCCGGTGGACACCGACATGAACCCGGCCAGCGGCGAGTTCGCTGACAGCCTGATCCCGCTGATGGCGATCGGGCGCTATGGCGAGGCGGATGAGATTGCCAGCTTCGTGGCTTACCTGGCGGGGCCTGAGGCGGGGTATGTCACTGGGGCCAGCCTGACGGTCGATGGCGGGTTTGCTGCCTGATTGAAGGGTTGCCTGTTCCGGCCTCTTCGCGGGTAAACCCGCTCCCACAGGGATATCACAGGCCCCGAGCCCAGTGGTGTACCTGTGGGAGCGGGTTTACCCGCGAAGAGGCCAGCACAGGCTTAACCGACCCCCGACCTCCAGCCCCCTCCCCCGCTCTGCTCTGCCGCACAATTGCATTGATGTAGTGCCCGACACTTTCCGATAATCCCCCCTTTACTCCTGCCCGCCACGAGAACTGCATGAACGCCCCCACTCTCAGCCGCGCCCTGATCCTGCTGATGGCCACCGCCACCGGCCTGGCCGTGGCCAGCAACTACTATGCGCAACCACTGCTGCACAGCATCGCCCAGCAGTTCGGCCTGAGCACCGCCAGTGCCGGCAGCATCGTCATTGCCGCGCAACTGAGCTATGGCGCCGGCCTGTTGCTGCTGGCGCCGCTGGGCGACCTGTTCGAGCAGCGTCGACTGATCACCGTGATGACCGCCATTTCCACCCTGGGCCTGGTCATCAGTGCCTGCGCACCGAGCCTGCCCTGGCTGATCCTTGGCACGGCGCTGACCGGGCTGTTCTCGGTAGTGGCGCAAATCCTCGTGCCCATGGCCGCGACCCTCAGCGAGCCACACCAGCGCGGGCGCGCGGTCGGCACGTTGATGAGCGGCCTGCTGCTGGGCATCCTGCTGGCACGTACCGCCGCCGGGTTCATGGCCGAACTGGGTGGCTGGCGCAGCATCTACGTGCTGGCTGCAGTGCTGATGGCCATCACCGCCGTGGCGCTGTACCGCAGCCTGCCGCAACACCACAGCCATGCCGGGCTGAAATACCCAGCGCTGATCGGCTCGGTGTTCCGCCTGTTCGTCGAAGAACCGGTGCTGCGCCTGCGCTCGCTGCTCGGCCTGCTGGCATTCAGCCTGTTCGCGCTGTTCTGGACGCCACTGGCGTTCCTGCTGGCGAAAGGCCCATACCACTATTCGGACGCGGTGATAGGCCTGTTCGGCCTGGCCGGTGCAGCGGGTGCGCTGTCGGCCAACTGGGCCGGGCGCCTGGCCGACCGTGGCAAGGGTTCGCTGGGCACCACCGTGGGCCTGGTGGTATTGCTGCTGTCGTGGGTGCCGCTGGGCTTTGCCGAGCAATCGTTGCTGGCCTTGCTGCTGGGCGTGCTGATGCTCGACCTGGCAGTGCAACTGGTGCACGTGAGCAACCAGAACGCGGTGATTGCCCTGCGGCCCGAAGCGCGCACGCGGCTGAATGCCGGGTATATCACCTGCTACTTCATTGGCGGGGCCTTGGGGTCGTTGCTGGGCACGCAGTTGTTCCAGCGCCAGGGCTGGATGGGGATTGTGGTGGCCGGGTTGGTGATTGGCGGGCTGGCGTTGCTGGCGTGGGGTTTGGCCGAGCGCAAGCGCAAGAACGCTTTGCAGGTGGCCTGAAGTCCATTGACCTGGGCGACAATGCACCGCACGACCCTCCGTCGCATGGCCGTTGACTTGCCTGCCCGGGCAGCGCTCAGTAGGCGCTGGTCACTGCCCTTTCCCTGACAGGACGACGTTATGACAAGACTCACGGTGCAATCCGGCGATTTCTTGCAAGGCGAAGGCGAGTATCGCAACGGATCGCTCACACTCAAGACCCCGCGCAGCCCCTCCCCGGGCGAGCGGATTTCCCTGGCACGCATCAGCGACCTGTGGCTGCCCAGCCTGGAATCCAGCCGTAGCCTAGGCAGTGCCCTGGGCTGGGGCGTGGCCGGGGCCCTGGTGGCCGGGCCGGTGGGGTTGCTGGCCGGGCTGTGGCTGGGTGGCAAGGAAGAGGAAGCCACCTTCCTGGCCACCTTCAAGGACGGGCGCAAGCTCATGGCCATTACCGATGGCAAGACCTGGTCGAAGATCGATGACAACTGGCGGCAGCACAGGCGGCCGGCCCGCAAAGGCTGACTGGATATCGCAGAGCCCGGATCGTTTTATGTTGAAGGCGGCTGTAAGATGCCGCCTTTTTCATGGCCTGTGCCGGCCTCTTCGCGGGTAAACCCGCTCCCACAGGGATATCACTGCACCTGAGGATAGTGATTTTCCTGTGGGAGCGGGTTCACCCGCGAAGAGGCCGGCACAGGTGTCGCGCATCCAGGAGCCCCACCGCATGCCCCCGCGTCACCCCCGCCTGCCCCTGAGCCTGCTCAGCCTGGGCCTGGCCCTGCATTGCCCCCATGTGCTTGCCGAAGACACCGTACTACTGGCCCCGCTGCAGGTGTCCGATACCTACACCAACGACGGCTATCAGGCACGCCAGGCAGCAGTAGGCGGCTTCCAGCCCGCGCCCCTGCTCGACACCCCGGCCTCGATCAGCGTGTTCAACCAGCAACTGCTGGAAGACCGCCAGGTACGCCAGCTCAGCGAAGTGCTGCAAAGCGACGCCTCGGTGGGCGAAAGCTACGCCCCCATCGGCTACTACGAAAACTTCAACGTGCGCGGCTTCGAGCTGAATGCCGCCAGCAGCTACCGCATCAATGGCCAGACCATCGCCGGCGAGCAGAACGTGGCCCTGGAGAACAAGCAGCAGGTGGAGCTGCTCAAGGGTTTGTCCGGGCTGCAAAGCGGTGTTTCGGAGCCGGGCGGCCTGGTCAACTACGTGACCAAGCGCGCCGAAGACGTGCGCAGCGTCACGGTGTCGACCAACGAACAAGGCGAACGCTACCTGGCCACCGACCTGGGCGGCTGGTTCGGCAGCGAGCGGCAGTTCGGCCTGCGGGCCAACCTGGCCCATGAAGACATCCGCTCCTACGTCGACCACGCCGACGGCAAGCGCGACTTCGCCTCGCTGGCCTTCGACTGGCAGATCAACCCGGATGCCACCCTGCAGCTGGATGCCGAATACCAGCATCGCGAACAGCGCTCGGTGCCGGGATACCAGCTGCTCGGTGGCAGCGAAGTCCCCCATGGCATCGACCCCGACGACCGCCTGGCCTACCAGCACTGGGCCAAGCCGGTGCAGAACGATTCGCTGAACCTGGGTGGGCGCTTCGAGTACCGTTTCAACGAAGCCTGGACCGGGACCTTGAGCGCCTCGCGCAGCAAGGTGGTTATCGATGACTACAGCTCGTTTGCCTGGGGTTCGAGCGAAGGCGCGTTCTTCGGCAGCAACGGCGACTACGACATCTACGACTTCCGCAGCCCCGACGACACCCGCCGTACCGACGAGGCGCAGGCCATGCTCAACGGGCGTTTCGATGCGCTGGGCGTGGGGCATGAGCTGACCGTGGGCACCAGTGCGCAGCGGCGCACGCTGGATCAGCGCCCCAGCTATATGGAATGGGTAGGTACAGGCAACATCTACACGGGTGCACCGGCCTTTGACCCATCCGACAAGCCCATCAGGTCTAGCGAACGTCGCCTGGACAGCCGCCAGTACGGGTTGTTCGTGAGCGACCGCATCAGCTTCAACGAGCACTGGCAGACCGTACTGGGTGCCCGTGAAGTACGCCTGGACGAGAAAACCTGGAATGAGGACGGCGTTGCCGGTCGCCATACCCGGCAGTACGAGTTGCTGCCCAACGCCGCGCTCATCTACAAGCCGCAGCCGGATACCACGGTATATGCCAGTTATTCCAAAGGCCTGTCGGCAGGCGGCACCGCACCGTGGTTCGCCGAGAACAAATTCGAAATCCTGGCACCGACGACCTCGCACCAACTGGAACTGGGCCTCAAGCATGACTGGCAAGGCCTGAGCTTCAGCGCCGCACTGTTCCAGATACGCCAGGCATACCAGTACGCGCGCCCGGACGGCGCCGGCACTTTCACCTATGTGCAACAAGGCCAGCAGAAGAACACCGGCCTGGAACTGGGCGCCAGCGGCTGGGTGACCTCGAACCTGCAGGTGCAGGCCAGCGCTGCGGCGATTCGGGCGCGGGTGCAGAACAGCGACACCGATGCCTATGAAGGCCACCAGGCGATCAACGTGCCCAGGTTCCGGGCGGCGCTGCAGGCGGAATACACCCTGCCGGTACCGGGCTTGGCACTGCTGGGCGGGGCGCGCTACAGCGCCAGCAAATATGCGAGCCAGGCGGGGAATGTGGAAGTTGGTGGGTATACGGTGTTCGATGTGGGTAGCCGCTACCGCACGCGCATTGGTGGGTATGACACGGTGCTGCGGCTGACTGTGGACAACGTGTTCGACAAGCGTTATTGGCGCGATGTGGGGGATTACCTGGGGGATAACTACCTGTTCCAGGGGGCGCCGCGGACGGCTCGGCTTTCGGCTTCGGTCAGCTTCTAGGTTTTTGGGGCTGCCTTGCAGCCCATTCGCAGCACAAGGCTGCTCCTACAGGGGCGCACCCCATCCTGTAGGAGCAGCCTTGTGCTGCGAATGGGCCGCAAAGCGGCCCCCAAAGGCGCCAAAAACAAAAAGCCCCCGGCTTCTCAGCTCGGGGGCTCTTCGTAGAATGTGGCGGTGAAGAAGGGATTTGAACCCTTGATACGATTTCTCGTATACACACTTTCCAGGCGTGCTCCTTCGACCACTCGGACACTTCACCGTTTCTCTTCAAGCCTTGCAGCCTGTCGAGGTGCGCTAATTTAGTGAAAGACTTTCCCTTTGGCAAGCATTTTTTTCAATTTTTTCATGCATTTGCATTTGAGCCCCGGCGAACGCTGACCGACCAGTCAGCCTTACTGCTTTACCTCGCCCCTGACGCTGGGTAACGTCGTCGCCACGCCAACAAAAGGACTCTGCCATGAGCGAGCTGATTACCTACCACGCCGAAGACGGCATCGTTACCCTGACCCTGAACAACGGCAAGGTCAACGCCATCTCGCCAGACGTCATCGCCGCCTTCAACGCCGCGCTCGACCGCGCCACGCAGGAGCGTGCGGTGGTGATCATCACCGGGCAGCCGGGCATCCTGTCTGGCGGCTACGACCTCAAGGTGATGACCAGCGGCCCCAAGGAAGCAGTCAGCCTGGTCACCGCCGGTTCCACCCTCGCCCGCCGCCTGTTGTCGCACCCGTTTCCGGTCATCGTCGCCTGCCCGGGCACAGCCATCGCCAAGGGGGCGTTCCTGCTGCTGTCGGTCGACTACCGCATTGGCGTCGAAGGGCCGTACAAGGTGTGCCTGAACGAAGTGCAGATCGGTATGACCATGCACCATGTCGGCATCGAACTGGCCCGCGACCGCCTGCGCCGCTCGGCCTTCCACCGCTCGGTGATCAATGCCGAGGTGTTTGACCCGCAGGGCGCGGTGGACGCAGGCTTCCTCGACAAGGTGGTGCCGGCCGAGCAACTGCAGGATGCGGCACTGGAGAAAGCGCGGGAGCTGAAGAAGCTGAACATGCTGGCGCACAAGAACACCAAGCTGAAGGTGCGCAAAGGGCTGCTGGAAGCGTTGGACAAGGCGATCGAGCTGGACCAGCACTATACAGGTTGACCGTAGCGGCCTCTTCGCGGGTGAACCCGCTCCCACAGGGATATCGCAGGCCTCAAGAGCAATGAGGTACCTGTGGGAGCGGGTTCACCCGCGAAAGGGCCAGTACAGGCTTGCTCCAGGGTTTGCCCCAACCAGTGCACATCCGTACACTGCCCGGCGACTGTCTGGTGTGAGTCGTACCATGCTTTATTCATTGCGCATGTTCCTGCTGGCGCTGCATTTCCTTGTGGTTGGCACCCTGGGCCTGGTCATCGGCCTGTGCCGCCCCTTCAACCCCGACAACAGCCGCGTGTTCGCCCGCCTCTACAGCCTGCCGGCCACCTGGCTGATGCGCATCAGGGTCAAGGCCGAAGTCGGCCCGCTGTGGGATCAGCCGCCAGGCTGCGTGATCGTCGCCAACCACCAGTCCAACTTCGACCTGTTCGTGCTAGGCCAGGTGGTACCGCAGCGCACCGTCGCCATCGGCAAGAAAAGCCTGGGCTGGATCCCGCTGTTCGGCCAGCTGTTCTGGCTGGGTGGCAACGTGCTGGTCGACCGCAAGAACGCCTACCAGGCACGCAAGGCCATGCAGAAGACCACCCGGGTGCTGCAGGACGATACCTCGATCTGGATTTTCCCCGAAGGCACGCGCAATCCCGGCGAGCACCTGCTGGCCTTCAAGAAAGGCGCGTTTCACATGGCCATCGAGGCCGGTGTGCCGATCGTGCCGGTATGCGTCAGCCGCTATGCCGGGCGCCTGAGCCTGAACAGCTGGCGCCAGCGCACGGTGATCGTGCGCTCGCTGCCACCGATCGCCACGGCGGGCATGACCCTGCAGGACATGCCGGCGCTGATCGAACAGTGCCGGGGGCAGATGCAGCAATGCATCGACCGCATGGAAGGGGAACTGGCCAAGCGCTAGGTTGCTCTTGAGCCCACTACAGCCCAAGCTGTAACCCGTGTCCAACCGGAATAAGCGAACAACCATGGGTCGAGTCGTGGCATCGGCGGTGTACAGCGCCGGCAGAAAGGTCACCAACATCAGCATCGATGAAGGCAGCGAGTGGGCGCGCAAGCCGGGGCACTTTGTATGGATCGGCCTGGAAGAGCCCAACGCAGAGGAGCTGGCCAACCTGCAGTGCCAGTTCAACCTGCACGAACTGGCCATCGAAGACGCCCTGGAAAAGCACAGCCGGCCCAAGCTGGAAACCTTCGGCGACGCCCTGTTCATCGTCACCTACTCGCCGGTGCGCCACGAAGGCAAGCTGGAGTTCATCGAAACCCACATCTTCGCCGGCAACGGCTACATCATCACCTGCCGCAACGGCCACTCGAAATCCTATGCCCTGGTGCGCCAGCGCTGCGAGGCGAGGCCGTTGCTGCTGGAGCACGGCGAAGACTTCGTGCTGTACGCCCTGCTCGACTTTGTCACCGAGAACTACCAGCCGGTCAGCGAGGCCATTCATGGCGAGATCGAAGAGCTGGAGCAGAGCGTGCTTGGCGGTTCGCTGCAAGAGGACGATATCCGCCGCTTGCACAGCCTGCGCCGCGACATCCTGCGCCTGCGCCGCTACGTGGCACCGATGGTGGAAGTGAGCGAGGAACTGCAGCGCCTGAGCTTCCCGTTCATCGACAAGAACATGCGCCCGTACTTCCGTGATGTGCAGATCCATGTGACGCGGCAGATGGAAGACCTGGCTGGCATCCGCGACATCGCCAGCCAGACCATCGAGATCGGCATGCTGCTGGAGTCGTCACGGCAGAGCATCGTGCAGCGCAAGTTTGCAGCCTGGGCAGCGATCCTGGCGTTCCCCACGGCAATTGCCGGGGTTTACGGGATGAACTTCCAGAACATGCCAGAGTTGGGGTGGCACTATGGGTACTTCGGGGTGCTGGGGGTGATCGGGCTGGGCTGTACAGCGTTGTATGCCAGCTTCAAGAAGTCTGGCTGGCTTTGACCCCAGGCCCGGCGCGCTTCCTGTAGGAGCAGCCTTGTGCTGCGAAAAGGCCGGCAAGACCAACAGATGCTATGTGGTCGTGAGGGCCTCTTCGCAGCACAAGGCTGCTCCTACAAAAACAGCGCTCGGCTTCAGGCCGCGCTGTGCTTGCTCACCGGTTGCTGGATAAACCGCAACATCCACTCCCCCACCAGGTCGCCCTGGTGCTCAGTGGCCAGGCTGGCCACGGCCTTGTGGTACACCTCATCACCCAGATACTCCTGGCGCGCATCGAGCAGTGCGCGGGAGTAGTCGTGCACGAACTCGGGGTGCCCCTGGAAGCACAGCACCTGGTCACGAATGTGGTACGCAGCGTTCGGGCAGAAATCGCTGGAGGCGATCACCGTGGCGCCTTCCGGCAGCTCGGTCACCTGGTCCTGGTGGCTGATCAGCAAGGTCAGCTCCGACACCTCCGGGTCCATCCACGGTGCATGGGCCGCCAGCGAATAGCGGTGGATACCCACGCCCCAGCCCTGCTCGGCACGCTCGGCCTTGCCACCCAGGGTCAACGCCAGCAACTGGTGGCCGAAACACACACCCAGCAGCTTCTCGCCACGCTCGTACAGCTTCAGCAGGTAGGCCTTGAGGGTCTGGATCCACGGGTCGATACCAAACGAGTCGGCCTTGCTGCCCGTCACCAGGTAGGCATCGAACACTTCGTTGTCGGCGGGGTAATCGCCATTCATCACGTTGTACACACGAAACTCGGCGGCGATCGGCTGACGCGAGAAGAGCTGCTCGAACATCCTGCCGTAGCCCTGGTACTGCGCGGTCAACTCCGGTCGCAGGACATCGGTTTCAAGGATGCTGATGCGTAACGACATAGGGGTAGTCCTGAACGACATGGGTGGGAATCTGCTGTAGAGACTGACGCGAAAGGCACGTACAAGCAAGTAGGCCGCACTGACGAACGGTCACATTTCGTCGGTGCCCTGCTGGCACTTGCGCCACCGTCTAGCCAGAGCATGCCAGCCGGCTGGCACTTGGCCTCATAGCCAGACGAAATCAACGAACTACAGTATTAGAACAAAGGGTTCTCAAACATGGATGACGCACACCCTACTGTTGGTTGTATATCCACTTTCAAGAGGCAGGCAGTTCAGGCGTCACGCAACGCCACTGCGATCGACCCGAAGCGCGACAGGGAAGCCAACGGGTATTCAGGAATAACAACAAGAAGGCGGTCCGCCATGTTCAGACAATCAAAAATTCGCCAAGCTGGGCTCATTCTCTTCGCCACGACTTTGCTGCTGATCCTGCCGAACCTCACACGTTTGTTCGGCTGACTGCCGCTGTGGCGCCGACAGGCAACGCACAGGTAACCTGCTGGCCTTGATGGTCGGAGATTACCCATGCGCCACTGCCTTGCACTGTTAGTGTTGCTCCTGAGCCTGCCGCTGTCGGCGGCGCAACTGCACCTTGAACTGGGCGCTACGACGCGCCAGTGGAGCAGTGCCGAACTGCTCGACCACCCGCAGGCCCGGGACATCAGCATCGACCAGGACGTTTCCTACAAGCAGCCCATGCATTATCGGGCGGTGCCGCTGGCCGCGCTGCTGGATGGCGTGAACGCCAGCGACCACCTGCAGGCGGTGGCGCTGGACGGTTTTGCCGCCGAAATGCCGGCGGCGCCACTGTTGCAGCACGGGCCGGCACAGGCCTGGCTGGCGGTGGAGGAGCCGGGCCGGCCGTGGCCACCACTGGGCCAGGGCAAGCCAAGTGCGGGGCCGTTCTACCTGGTGTGGACTGCACCGCAGGCAAGCGGCATCCGCCCGGAGCAGTGGCCGTTCCAGATTTCCACGATTCGCAAGCTGGCTTCTGTCGAGGCGCGTTTTCCGGCGCTGCTGCCCGACCCGAAGCTGTCGGCCGACAGCCCTGTGCGCCGGGGCTTTGCCTTGTTCCAGCAGAACTGCCTGGCGTGCCACCGGCTGAACGGCGCGGGGGATGCACAGGTGGGGCCGGACCTGAATGTGCCGCATAACCCGACCGAGTATTTTCGGCCTGAATATCTACGCCAGCTGATTCGTGACCCACAGAGCCTGAGGCAGTGGCCGCAGGCGAAGATGCCGGGGTTTGCAGAAAGTGTCTTGAGTGAAACGGAGCTGGATGAATTGCTGGCCTATTTGAGGCATATGGCCGGGCGCAGGCCTTGAGAACCTGGGGGCGCTTTGCGCCCCTTTCGCGACACAAGGCCGCTCCTACAAGGGTACGCGCACGCCTGTAGGAGCGACCTTGTGTCGCGAAAGGGCCGCAAAGCGGCCCCAAATTCCCAAAAATCTCAGGCTATGGGCCGCTCCTGCTTGACCCCCCACCCTTCCACCTCACCGCCATAAGGTGTCACCAGCTGCTCGAAGGCCTCTTCGAAGTCGCCAATCCCGCCATGGGTGGCATACATGACCTTGCTCAGCTCCAGATGCCAGGCACCGTCGCCCAGCTCCTTCACCTGGGCATTCAGCGATTCACCGCGAAACTGCCCGGCCGCGCGGCGGGCCCCTGCTTCGTCGGGGAATATGGCGTAGAACTCGATGGGGTGGATCTGGGTGAAGTCGAAACCGCCTGCCTTCATCTGGCGCAGGACGTTGCTGCTGATATCGTCGTTCTGGCTGCTCATGAAACGTCCTCCTGAATAATGCGATGGATAGACTTTCCGTGCACTACGCACCTGCCGGCAGCGGCCGGGCAGTTCGAGCTGATGCAAGACGCGAAGGGATGCGGTGCCGACCCGCAGAATAGGCCGGCACCTTCTTGCAGCGTAGTGCCTGCCAGGGCACCACGCAAACGTGTGGTTCAGGGCGTTTCGTGGATGCTGGTGATGGTCACGCCACTCTGTTCCTTGAGCCAGCGTGCGGTGGGTGAAACAGTGCGGTCCTGGAAGTCGTTGAGGTCCAGCTCGTCCATCACCGGGAACAGGTGCGAACGGATGGCCCGCGCGGCGTCCTCCTCGCTGGGGCACTGGTCGCCGTGCAGCGTCAGGGTGGTGAGCACGCCCTTCTGGTCGGCAAAGATGACTTCCCACTCTTTCATTGAACGAACCCTCTAAGTCAACGAACACCGGGTGTGTGATGCCTGAAACAAGTGACCTTGAGGTGGGGAGAATGTTCAGTCTGAGGGATTTGTGTTGGGCCCATTCGCGGGCACGCCCGCTCCCACAGGGCCACCACAAGGTCCGAAACCTGTGCTGTACCTGTGGGAGCGGGCGTGCCCGCGAATGGGCCGTGAAACGGCCCCGATCTACTTCGGCGAGCCGTGCACTACACCGGCAGTGTTATCCAGCAAGCTCTTGGTCGCGGTCTGGATATACGCTTCCAGCTTCTTCAGCATTTCCGGCTGGTCCGGGCTTTCGATCAGCTCGGCCTTGAACTCGCTGCCCAGCTGGTAGCGGTACATGCGCGGGGTCATGTCCTTGGACTCGATCAGGATGCGGTCGCCCTGCACCAGGCCGACGATCTGCTCGCTGCCCGATGGCTTGATCATGCCCACGCCCTGGTCGCCCTCAGGCAGGTTGAGCAGGTCGCGGCCCCAGCACTGGTGACGGGCCTGGCCACCCAGGCGGCCCATGATGGTCGGCACGATGTCGACCTGGGTGCCCACGGTGTGGTTGACCGCACCGAACTTCTCCTGGATGCCCGGGGCAATCAGCAGCAGCGGCACGTTGAAGCGGCCCAGATCCAGCTCGGTGACCTGCTGGTGGTTGCCAAAGCCATGGTCGCCAACAATGACGAACAGGGTTTCCTTGAAGTACGGCTCCTTGCGCGCCTTCTCGAAGAACTGCCCCAGCGCCCAGTCCGAATAGCGCATGGCGGTCAGGTGCTCGTCCAGGCGGCCCTGGCCGGTTACCGGCTCTACCGGCAAGTCCTTGGGCAGCGCGTACGGGGTGTGGTTGGACAGGGTCTGCAGCAGCGCGTAGATCGGCTTCTTGCCATCGTGCTTGGCCAGCTCTTCGGCGCCGCGGTCGAACATGTCCTGGTCGGACACGCCCCAGGTCGGGTCGGAGAACACCGGGTTGACGAAGTCGTTACGGCCAATGAAGGTGGTCATGCCCTGGTTGCCGAAGAACCCGGACTGGTTGTCCCAGGCAAAGTCGCCGTTGTAGACGTAGACGTCGTCGTAATCGCGGGCGCTGAGCAACGCTGGCAGGCCGGACAGCTTGTGGCCGCCTTCCGGGGTCTGCATCAGGTATTCGAAGCCTGGCAGGTTGGGGAAGCAGGCCATGGTGGCAAACATGCCCTGGTGGGTATGGGTGCCGTTGGAGAAGAAGCGGTCGAACAGCAGGCCCTCTTTGGCCAGCTTGTCGAAGTACGGGGTGATGTTGTTGGGGCTGCCCAGCGCGCCCACCGAGTGGCCGGCGAAGCTTTCCATCAGGATCACCACCACGTTCTTGATCGGCAGGGTGCGCTCGGCCGGCGGCACGAAGTCGCGGCGGATGGCAGCCTCGTCGGCATCAACCAGGGTGTCGTTGGCGGTCAGCAGCTGCTCGCGCACGCTCTGCGTGGCCACGTCCTGCTCCAGCACCGGTTTCCAGATGTTGGCGCGGTCTTCGCCGAAGCGGCTCTTGGCAGCATCGATCAGGGTCAGGGTGCCGTTCAGGCCCAGCTGGTTGACGAAGTTGGAATCGGTGGTGAAGGCATCACCCCAGCGCATCGGCGGGCCCTGGCGCAGTGTGCCACGGGCGGCGACCACGGCCACCAGCAGGATCACCATGAACACCGCCAGGCGGTTGTACCACGGCGCCGCGCGGCGCTGCAGGGTGACCTCGCCGGCGCCATTGCCCCGGGTCATGCGGTCGATGCCCTTGAACAGCAGGCTCAGCAGCCAGGTGCCGAACAGCCAGGCCAGCAGGTAGCGCACCACCGGGAAGCCGTACCAGAGCATGCTCAGCACGGTCTTCGGGTCTTCCTTGATGTACTGGAACACCAGGCCGTTGAGGCGCTGGTGGAACTCGCGATAGAAGTCCATCTCCATCAGGCCGAGGAACATCACCACGCTCGAGGTGATGGTCAGCCAGAAACGGAACAGGCCACGCCGGGCCATGGCCCAGGGACTAAGGATGGCCAGCAGCAGCGGAATGCTGATGTACACCACCACCCGCAGGTCGAAGCGCAAGCCGTTGAGGAAGCCTTCGGCGACGGTCGCATTGGGGGTATCGCCGATCATGTCGCTGTTGTAGACCAGCAGCGCCAGGCGCACGAGGCTGAGCATCAGCATGATCACCAGACCGCTGAGCAGCGTGTAGGCCAGGTGGGATTTCAGGGTGGGCGAGAACGACGCTCGCGCGCCCCGTTGCTTCAAGGCGTCCGGGTTAGCCATGAATGGGAAGGTCCTAGGATTGCGGGTTTGCGGAGATGGCGCAGGTGTATACCAACGCAGCATTGTGCGGGTGCGGATTCTGTTTAAACCAATGTGAAAATTTTGTCACGGGGGTGTTGCCGCTTTTGTCTGTTACGGCCTCTTCGCGGGCACGCCCGCTCCCACAGGGGATCACTGCCCTCGGTGCCGGTGATATCCCTGTGGGAGCGGGCGTGCCCGCGAAGAGGCCAGCACAGCCATTCAGATCCGCACATTCCCCCGCGGCCCGGCAATCGCCCAGATCACCAGGCCCACCACCGGCAGCAAGGCGATCAGCAGGATCCACAACACCTTGATGCCCACTTCGCTGCCACTCTTGATCACATTGAGGATGGCCCAGATATCCAGCGCCAGGATGATCAGCCCGACCAGGCTGTTGAACGTCGACCCCATGCCTAAACTCCTGTCCAGAGGCTTTGCCACAGCATAGCCAGCTATCACGTCGATAGAAGGGAATCCTTGGCCGTTTGCGCGGGTCACTGCTTAAACTGCTGTATCCATTGATTTCGAGGTTGCCATGCCCCCCGCTCATACCCACCCCGTTGCCCTGCCCTCGCCCGTCAGCGCCTGGCGCCAACAGATGCACGACAACCCATGGATAGGCGCCGGCCTGGCCCTGAGCCTGCTGGTGGTACTGGTACTGCTGGGGGCAAGCCTGTGGAACGCAGTGAACGGCGACCACGCCGAAAACCTGCATCTGGCCGCACTGGGCGGGTTGTCCGGCTTTGGCGCCACGGCGCTGGGCGCGGTGCTGGCGGTGGTGCTGCGCGATGTCAGGGCGCGCACCCAGGATGTGATGCTGGGTTTTGCCGCCGGCATGATGCTGGCGGCCAGTTCGTTTTCGCTGATTCTACCGGGCCTGGATGCCGCCCGCGAAATTACCGGCAACGGCCCGGCCGCGGCCTTTACCGTGGTGCTGGGCATGGGCCTGGGCGTGCTGCTGATGCTGGGCCTGGACCGCTTCACCCCGCATGAACACGAAAGCACCGGCCCGTGCGGCCCGGAGGCCGAGCGCATCAGCCGGGTTTGGTTGTTCGTGCTGGCGATTACCCTGCACAACCTGCCTGAGGGCATGGCCATTGGCGTGAGCTTTGCCAATGGCGACATGAACATCGGCCTGCCGCTGACCAGCGCCATTGCCATCCAGGACATCCCCGAGGGGCTGGCCGTGGCGCTGGCCTTGCGCGCTACCGGGTTGTCGAACCTGAAGGCTGCGTTGGTGGCGATCGGGTCGGGGCTGATGGAGCCGCTGGGAGCGGTGATCGGCCTGGGGATTTCAACCGGCTTTGCCCTGGCCTACCCGGTGAGCATGGGGCTGGCGGCGGGGGCGATGATCTTTGTGGTTAGCCACGAGGTGATTCCCGAAACCCACCGCAATGGGCACCAGACAGCGGCGACCCTGGGGTTGATGGGTGGGTTTGCGGTGATGATGTTCCTGGATACCGCACTGGGCTGACTATTCAGGTTGCCTGAACCGGCCTCTTCGCGGGCATGCCCGCGAAGAAGCAAACGCGGAAATCAGACGTGCACGGCGACCTTCAGGGCCTCCAGGGCCGGCTCGACCTTGATCCCCACCTCTGCCCCCAGCTCCAGCACCCGCGCCAGGTCGTTCTGCCCCACCATCACCATCTGCAGCTCGTCATCCAGCAACTGGCTGAAGTTGAGCAGCACATAACCACCGGCCTCTTTGTTCAGCGCGCCCATCTGCACCTGGATGCGGTTGAGTGCGGTCAGCGGCTCGGTGCGGGCCAGTTGCTTGGGCTTGAGGGTGAACGGCACGCTCTGGTCGAACGAATCGCTGATCTGCTGGAACAGGTCCTGGTAGCTGTCGGCCTGGAACACCACGGTGTCCGGCAGGCTGCCCAGCACCACCCATTCGCCCAGCGGGATGGGGAAGCTGTCGTCGTAGTTGATGTCGGGGTTGGCGGCCAGGAAGGCGGCGGGGTCGGCGTAGGCCTGGGCGGCCTCGTCGGCGATGCGCTCGATGTCTTCCTCGCGCATGCAGCCAGCGCCAATGAGGCTGATGAATTCGAGCAACTGAGTTTTCATGAAAGGGGGCCTGCGACGGGTGAAAAGTCGCCAAGGATAGCCGCAAATGCCCCCTTGCGGTTAGCCGGCCAGCACTTGCAGGCGCGCTGCGGCGTCCACGGCCCCCATGGTTTGCGCTGCCATCAGCGCGGTGGTACCACGGGCATCCTGACGGGCCGGGTCGGCCCCCTGGGCCAGCAGGTAGTCGAGGATTTCGCCGCGGTTGAACATGGCCGCCAGCATCAGCGCGGTGCGGCCATCCTGCGCGGCGGCATCCACCGGTACGCCGTGCTCCAGCAACAGGCGGATCATGGCCAGGTCGCCCTTGAACGCGGCACCGGCGATGGGTAGCTGGCCGTTATCGTTGGCAATCAGCGGGTCGGCGCCATGCGCCAGCAGCACGCGCACTGCGCCGTGGTGGCCGTGGTAGCTGGCCAGCATCAGCAGGGTGTCACCCTTGTGGTTGCGCAGGTTGGCCGGCAGGCCACTGGCAAGCAGGCGCCCGAGCATCTCGGCATCGCCTTGGCGAGCACGTTCGAACACCTGCTCGGCGAAGGCGGCGGTTTCGTCGTCGGTCATGGTGGCAGGCGTGGGTTGGGTGGACATTTGGAACCTCCTGGCAGAAATCGTTGCCCAAGTCTTTGTCAGGCAAGGCTGCCGGGTCAAAGGTTCAGATTCTATCGGGGCGATAGCTGGCCACGGGTCGTGCAATATGCACTGTGCAAAATGCACGACCGTGCAGCTTGCACGACAGCGCTTCGAAAAAAAAATGCGTAAGCAACTGATTTTAAAGGGATTTTTCAGAAAAAATTTCCTGGCACGGTCACTGCAATAATCAACTCACGTCTGCCACGCAACAGCCAGGAGTTGATATGGACCTCATCCAGGAAAAGTTCGTTTCGGTATTTTCGGCCTACCAGGTGAATACCCAGGCCCGACCCGACGGCGGTGTGCTGCTGACCCTGCGCGCTGCTGATGGCAAGGTCACCCGCCGGGTACTGACCTATACGCAATTGCACAGTGCCGAACAGCTTTCGTGGGCGATCAGTGCGATTCGCCGGGATCTGGCCGAACAGGCCAGTGAACTGCCGGTGATTTCGATGCTGCAGAGCCAGCAGCGGTTTGCCTTGCCGACTTATCGCTGAGTTTTGTGTTGGTTTAACTGGCCTCTTCGCAGCACAAGGCTGCTCCTACAAAGCCCGCGCCGGCCTCAGGCTTCGCGTTTTACTTGTAGGAGCAGCCTTGTGCTGCGAAGAGGCCGGCAAAGCCTTACAACTCATCAATGCCCAGAAACGCCCGCGCAGTCACATCCCCGGTAAACCTCGGCTGCATCCCCTGCTCGCTGCCATACAACCGCAACGCCAGGCAAAACGGCGCATCGCCCAGCTCGACCCAGCGCCGGGTCCCCGCTTGCACCACCAGCTGGTCACCCTTCTCGCACAGCACCGAATACACCCAATCCCCCAACCGCAGGCCAACCTGCGCCCGCCCGCTGATCACGGCAAACACCTCGTCGGCGTCATGCACATGCTCATCGCGCACGTCCACCTGCGCCGGGGCCTCGCCGTCACGGTTGAGCACCACGAAGGCTTTGCTGCCATGCGCTGTCATCAACTGGTCCAGGTGATCGCGGCAGGCTTCCAGCACCTCGTCCTGGGCCGTACCCGGGCGCACCCGCAGGCCATGCTCGGCCTGGGTAAAGCGCACGCCCTGCTCGGCCAGGGTGGCGGCGATGTCGTCGTGGTGGGTCAGCACCTTGTTCGGCAGTTCCGGGCTGGAGGGGTGGAAAACGCTGAGAATGCTCATCAGGGGCGGGTCCTGGTCGGTTGCGAACAAAGGGCAATGATAACGGCTGCAGCCAAGGCTGCGGCACTGGCCATACCAAAGGTGAAGGTGGGCCCCAGCACTTTCCAGCTGTAACCCGAATACAACGCCCCGAGCGCACCGCCAGTGCCCGACAGCGCCGCATACAGCGCCTGGCCCTGGCCCTGCTGGCGGGCGCCGAAGCTTGCCTGGACGAAAGCGATGCTGGCGGCATGGAAGCAGCCGAAGGTGGCAGCATGCAGCACCTGGGCGAACACCAGCACCGCCGGCTCGCCGGCCAGGTTGCCCAGCAACAGCCAGCGCAGCGCCGCCAGCACGAAGCTGGCCAACAGCACCTGCTGCACCGAAAAGCGCGCGAAGATGCGGCTCATGGCCATGAACACCAGTACTTCGGCCACCACCCCCAGTGCCCACAGCAAGCCAATGGCACCCCGGGCATAGCCCAGGTGTTCCAGGTGCAGGGTGAGGAAGGTGTAGTACGGCCCGTGGCTGAGTTGCATCAGTGCCACGCAGGCGTAGAACGCGATCACCCCGGGCGCGCGCAGCTGCTGCAGGAAGCCGCCCGCGCCGCTGCGCTCGCCCTGCTCCACCGGCTGGGCATTGGGTACCCACAGGCTGGCGGCGACGATGCCGGCCATGATCGTGACCAGCGCCACCGGGTAGATATCCAGGCTCAGCCACTCGAACAGCCGGCCCAGGCCAACCACGGTGAGGATGAAGCCGATCGAGCCCCACAGGCGCACCTGGCTGTAGCGCGCGGTTTGCCCGTGCAGGTGGGCCAGGGTGATGACCTCGAACTGCGGCAGCACCGCATGCCAGAAGAACGCGTGCAGGGCCATGACCAGCGCCAGCCAGGCGTAGCTTTTGCCAAGGAAGATAAGAGCGAAGGTGGCCAGCGTAGACAATGCGCCCAGGCGCACGATCAGCAGGCGCTGGCCGGTGCGGTCACCCAGCCAGCCCCACAGGTTGGGGGCGATGCAGCGCATGAGCATGGGGATGGCCACCAGCTCGCCGATGCGTGCTGGAGAGAAGCCCAGGTGGTCGAAGTACAGCGCCAGGAACGGGGCGGTGGAACCGAGCAGGGCGAAGTAGAACAGATAGAAGCTGGACAGGCGCCAGTAGGGGATTGGTTGCATGGGGTGGCCTTGTGGGGACCTGTGCCGGCCTCTTCGCGGGTAAACCCGCTCCCACAGGAATATCACTGGGCCTGAGGGCAGTGAGGTACCTGTGGGAGCGGGTTTACCCGCGAAGAGGCCGGTACTGGCGAATCAGAGCTGGCCCAGCACCGGGGTATTCACCTTCACATCGGCATTCTGCGCGCGGTGGCGCAGCAGGTGGTCCATCAGCGCGATGGCCATCATCGCCTCGGCGATCGGCGTGGCGCGGATGCCCACGCACGGGTCGTGGCGGCCTTTGGTGATGACGTCCACCGGGTTGCCGTCGATGTCGATGGAGCGGCCCGGGGTGGTGATGCTGGAGGTCGGCTTCAGCGCCAGGTGGGCAACGATCGGCTGGCCCGAGGAAATACCGCCGAGGATGCCGCCAGCATTGTTGCTGAGGAAGCCTTCCGGGGTCAGTTCGTCACGGTGCTCGGTGCCGCGCTGGGCCACGCTGGCGAAGCCGGCGCCAATTTCCACGCCCTTGACCGCGTTGATGCTCATCAGCGCGTGGGCCAGTTCGGCGTCGAGGCGGTCGAAGATAGGCTCGCCCAGGCCCGGCATGACGCCTTCGGCGACCACGGTGATCTTGGCACCCACCGAGTCCTGGTCACGGCGCAGCTGGTCCATGTAGGCCTCCAGCTCCGGCACTTTGCTCGGGTCTGGGCTGAAGAAAGCATTCTGCTCCACCGACTCCCAGGTCTTGAACGGGATTTCGATCGGGCCCAACTGGCTCATGTAGCCGCGCACGGTAATGCCCTGGGTGGCCAGGTATTTCTTGGCGATGGCACCGGCGGCCACGCGCATGGCGGTTTCGCGGGCCGAGCTGCGGCCACCGCCGCGGTAGTCGCGGATGCCGTACTTGTGGTGGTAGGTGTAGTCGGCGTGGGCCGGGCGGAACAGGTCCTTGATCGCCGAGTAGTCCTTGGACTTCTGGTCGGTGTTGCGGATCAGCAGGCCGATCGAGCAGCCGGTGGTGCGGCCTTCGAACACGCCGGAGAGGATCTCCACCTCGTCGGCTTCCTGGCGCTGGGTGGTGTGCCGGCTGGTGCCGGGCTTGCGCCGGTCGAGGTCGTGCTGCAGGTCGGCGAGGGAAATTTCCAGGCCCGGTGGGCATCCATCGACAATGGCGACCAACGCCGGGCCATGGCTCTCGCCAGCGGTGGTGACAGTGAACAGCTTGCCGTAGGTATTGCCGGACATGGACGCTCCGCGAGATCTGCCTGAAGTGAACGAAAGCGGCAGTATACAGATGGATTGATCGCCTGTGCTGGCCTCTTCGCGGGTAAACCCGCTCCCACAGGGTGGTCACAAGATGCGAAAATCGTGCTGTACCTGTGGGAGCGGGTTTACCCGCGAAGAGGCCAGTACAGGCAACCTCCCCTTCGAACCTTCCCGCAAACACTGGGTCAAACCCTCATCTCCCCATGTAGTACCGCATGATGTCGCGCCTCGTCGCCCTCTTCTTCCTGCTGTGCACCGGCCTGGCCCAGGCCGCCGCCCCCACCGTGCTGCAACGCCCGATCGACCTCGACACCGGCCAGGGCGTGCTGCACGGCAGCCTGCTGCTGCCGCAACAGCCCACCCCGCCACCGGTGGTGCTGATCATCGCCGGCTCCGGCCCCACCGACCGTGACGGCAACAACCCGGCGTCAGGCCGGGTCGACAACCTCAAGCGCCTGGCCCTGCTGCTGGCCAACGAGCACATCGCCAGCGTGCGCTACGACAAGCGCGGGGTGGCCGCCAGCCAGCCGGCCACGCCCGACGAGCGTGACCTGAGCGTGGAGCGCTACGTGGCCGACGTGGTCGCCTGGAGCCACAAGCTCAAGGCCGACCCGCGCTTTGGCCCGTTGATCCTGATCGGGCACAGCGAAGGCGCGCTGATCGCCAGCCTGGCCGCCGAGCAGGCCGGCGCCAGCGCGGTGATTACCCTGGCCGGCAGCGGCCGGCCGCTGGCCGAGGTGCTGCGCGAACAGCTGGCCCAGCGCCTGCCGCCGGCACAACTGGCCGGTGGCAGCGCCCTGCTCGACCGCCTGCAGGCCGGGCAGACCAGCCTGGAGGTGCCGGCGCCGCTGCGCCAGGTGTTCCGCCCCAGCGTGCAGCCCTACCTGATTTCGCTGTTCCAGCAGAACCCGGCGGCGGCCTTTGCCCGCCTGCCCATGCCCGCGCTGATCGTGCAGGGGCGCAACGACGTGCAGGTGGGCGTGGTCGACGCCGAACGGCTGAAGGCTGCCAAGCCGGATGCCCAACTGGTGCTGATCGATGGCATGAACCACATGCTGCGCATCAGCCCCAAGGCGATGAGCCAGCAGCGCGACAGCTACCTCAACCCTGAACTGCCGCTGGCAAGGGAGCTGGGCGAGCAGATTGTGACGTTTATCCAGCATTTGCCTTCGGCGTAAGGGAAATAGGCTCAGGTCCTGGGCGCTTCTGCCGATAGGGTGGATAACGGCGAAAATTGGGGCCGCTGCGCGGCCCTTCGCGACACAAGGCCGCTCCTACAGCGTTACGCGTCGTCTCTGCGATGCGCGATCCTCTGTAGGAGCGGCCTTGCGTCGCGAAAGGGGCACGCAGTGCCCCCTCTTGCAGCCGGCACGCACTTGAGGACAAGCCCTGATGACAACCGCCCCCGCCGCCGTAGAGCCGGCCGAAGAGCCCGAGGAAAGCACCGCCCTCCCCTGGGCCGAGCTGGCCGCCGAACATTTCCAGCTGTTGCGCCTGGCCGCCCTGCCCACCGACCGCAACACCGGCGCACGGCCGCTGCGCTTTGTGCAGTTCGGTTATGCCGAACGCCACGACAATGCCCACAGCCTGTTGCGCATGGAAATCCAGCTGCCCGGGCAGAAGGTGCACAAGGAACAGAACCGCCTGGACATTCGCGTCGACCACACCGCGCGCCGGGTGCGCATCGGCAATGAACATGGCCTGCAACTGGAGCCACTGAACCGTGGCATCGGCCGCTTCTTGCTGGCCCAGGCCGCGCAGTGGCTGCAGCGCAAGTGGTCGCACTACCAGATCGAGGGCATGGCGCTGCCGAGCAAGGATGCGCTGAACGAAGACTCGCGCCTGCGTCGTGACCACTGCCTGCGCGGCATGGGTATCGAGGTGGAGTACGAGGACAGCCAGCATCTGAAGGGCCGTACCGTGGAAATGACGGTGGGCCAGCTCAAGGGCGCGTGGAACAGCGAGCGCTTGCAGCGAGTGGGGATACTGGATGCTGCCGGCCTGCTGCAACAGGCTGACCAGCAGTTGCAGGAGAAGGAAGGGCAACTGCGTGAGCGGGATGAACGGGTTGCCAAGTACCAGCGTGAAGATAGTGGGTTGCGCTTTACCATCACCTGCCTGGTGGCGTTTGCGGTGTTCCAGGCGGGGTTGCTGATCTGGATTGCCACGCGCTGACACCGCGTCGCCTAGCCGTTAGGAATTGGGGCCGCTTTGCGGCCCATCGCGACACAAGGCCGCTCCTACAGGAAATCGCGTAGCACAGGGATGACGCGTATCCCTGTAGGAGCGGCCTTGTGTCGCGATGGGCTGCAACGCAGCCCCAATGAATCAGACCCGGGCCTTGAACAGTTCCTGATGCTGGCGGCACTGCTCGGCAGTCAGCATGAACACCCCATGCCCGCCGCGCTCGAACTCCAGCCAGGCAAAGTCCACTTCGGGGTACAGCGCCTCGACATGCACCTGGCTGTTGCCCACCTCGACAATCAGCAAGCCCTTGTCGGTCAGGTGGTCCGCTGCTTCGGCCAGCATGCGCCGCACCAGGTCCAGGCCATCGTTGCCGCAGGCCAGGCCCAACTCGGGCTCGTGGTGATACTCGGCCGGCATGTCGTCGAAGTCCTCTGCATCGACATACGGCGGGTTGGACAGGATCAGGTCGAAACGCTGCCCCGGCAAACCGCCAAAACCGTCGCCCTGCACGGTATACACGCGCCCGTCCAGGCCGTGGCGTTCGATGTTCTGGTTGGCCACTTCGAGCGCTTCGAACGACAGGTCGGCCAGCACTACCTCAGCCTCGGGGAACACGTCGGCGGCAACGATGCCGATGCAGCCAGAACCGGTGCACAGGTCGAGAATGCGCGCCGGCTCGCTCGCCAGCCACGGCTCGAAGCGTTTCTCGATCAGCTCGCCAATCGGCGAACGCGGCACCAGCACGCGCTCGTCGACGATGAACGACATGCCGCAGAACCAGGCCTCGCCCAGCAGGTAGGCGGCCGGCACGCGTTCTTCGATACGGCGCTTCAGCAGGTGCTGCAGGCGTACCCGCTCGTCGTCCTCGAGCATGCAGTCCAGGTAGCTGTCGGCCACCTCCCACGGCAGGTGCACCGCCCCCAGTACCAGCAGGCGGGCCTCGTCCCAGGCGTTGTCGGCACCGTGGCCGAAGAACAGGTCGTGCTCGTGGAAGCGGCTGACCGCCCAGCGGATGTAGTCGCGCAGCGTGCGCAGGCGGGATGTGATCACGGGGTACTCCTAATTCAGACCGGACAAAAGTCTAACAGCCCCACCCGCACATTTGTTCCTTTGCCTTACCCAATGGCTAGCCACAAGCCAGTAACCATGCCGCTTGCGTTGTCAACCATTCCCATTGGCGCCAAGGCAGGGGAGAATAGGTATACAAAAGCCCTATCCAAGGAGCCCTTGATGTCCGTTCCAACCACGATGTTTCGCCTCACTGGCCGCGACTACCCGCCGGCCAAGCTGAGCCACGCCAGCCTGATCATCATCGATGCGCAAAAGGAGTACCTCAGCGGGCCCCTGGCGCTGTCGGGCATGGACGAGGCCGTGGCCAACATCGCCAGGTTGCTCGACGCCGCGCGCAAGAGCGGCCGTCCGATCATCCACGTTCGCCACCTGGGCACTGTCGGTGGCCGCTTCGACCCACAGGGGCCGGCCGGCCAGTTCATTCCGGGGCTGGAGCCGCTGGAAGGCGAAATCGTCATCGAAAAACGCATGCCCAATGCATTCAAGAACACCCAACTGCATGAGACCCTGCAGGCGCTGGGCCATCTGGACCTGATCGTCTGCGGCTTCATGAGCCACTCCAGCGTCAGCACCACGGTACGCCGCGCCAAGGACTATGGTTACCGCTGCACCTTGGTGGAAGACGCTTCGGCGACCCGCGACCTGGCATTCAAGGATGGGGTGATCCCGGCCGCGCAGATCCACCAGTGCGAAATGGCCGTGATGGCCGACAACTTCGCCTGCGTGGCCCCCACCGCCAGCCTGATCTGATCGGCTGGTACAACCGCCCGGCAGCCGGGCGGAACCCGATGGGCGGCTCCAGGTCGAATTCCGGATATCCACAGAGGAGAGCGGAATGAAGCTCAAAGGCAGTTTCGACGCCAAGCGCCTGCGCCCGCGCGAACCGCGTAACTGGGGCGCCCGCCTGGCGGCCGGCCTGTCGGCCATGCTGGCGACCCTTGGCGTGCTACTGGCAATGGCCGGCGTCGCCGGCCTGCTGGGCAACTACCCTGCCCTGGCGGAGCTCAATGCCAACAAACCGCTGGCCGGCATCCTCACCGTGGCCGGTTTGCTGCTGCTGTGGCTGGGCGTGCGCTTCTGGCGGCGCAGCCGCATTCGCCTGCGCCGCGGGCGGGAACTGAACCTGTCGCCACACCTGATGAAAAAGCATGACTGATGGGGTTGTATTACCTGTATCGGCCTCTTCGCGGGCACGCCCGCTCCCACAGGTACCCCGCTCACTTCAGCCCCTGTGATATCCCTGTGGGAGCGGGCGTGCCCGCGAAAGGGCCGGCACAGGCTGCACAAGGCCCCACAGTCGCGTAAACTACGCCGCCCACGTGGAGGCATCATGCAAGACGACGATTTTTCCCTGTTCAAGGCCGAAGTGCGCGGTGTCAAACCGATCACGCACGACCGCGCCGAAGTCGGCAAGCCGAAGGCCGACCGCCAGAAGCTGGCCGGCCTGCGCCAGGCGGCGACCGTGCGCAGTGACAAGGCGCTGGTGATCGACGGCATGTCCGACCAGTTCGTCATCGACGTTGGCGCCGAAGACGAGCTGCTGTGGCGCCGCGACGGCGTGCAGGAAGGCCAGCTGCGCAAGCTGAAGCTGGGGCAGATCCCGTTCGAGGGCAGCCTCGACCTGCATGGCATGACCGTGGAAAAGGCCCGCGAAACCCTGTGGGACTTCATCGCCGAAGCCACCAAACTGGAAGTGCGCTGCGTGCGGGTTACCCACGGCAAGGCCGCGCGCCTGGACGGCAAGCGCCCGATGATCAAGAGCCACGTCAACACCTGGCTGCGCCAGCACCCGCAGGTGCTCGGTTTTGCCTCGTGCAACGCCCGCCACGGCGGCACCGGCGCGGTGTATGTGATGCTCAAGCGAACCATGCTCGAAGGCCGCGACGAGTAACGCCGCGCTTGCAGCGCCGCCCTCACCGCCGTACCCTTCGTTTTTGCGATTTTTTCCCACAGGTAGATCCATGTCCCTGGAACAGAACTACACCGAGATCCTCAGCCAGATTGGCGAGGACGTCTCCCGTGAGGGCCTGCTCGACACGCCCAAGCGGGCTGCAAAGGCGATGAAGTACCTTTGCCGCGGTTATGAGCAAACACTGGAAGAAGTCACCAACAACGCGCTGTTCAGCTCTGACAACAGCGAAATGGTGCTGGTCCGGGACATCGAGCTGTATTCGATGTGCGAACACCACATGCTGCCGTTCATCGGCAAGGCGCACGTGGCCTACCTGCCCAAGGGCAAGGTACTGGGCCTGTCGAAGGTGGCGCGCATCGTCGACATGTACGCTCGCCGCCTGCAGATCCAGGAAAACCTCAGCCGCCAGGTTGCCGAGGCCGTGCAGCAGGTAACCGGTGCCGCCGGCGTTGCCGTGGTCATCGAAGCCAAGCACATGTGCATGATGATGCGCGGTGTCGAGAAGCAGAACTCGACCATGATCACCTCGGTGATGCTGGGTGAGTTCCGCGAAAACGCCGCCACCCGCAGCGAGTTCCTCAGCCTGATCAAGTGATTGGCTGCTGACCCCGAGCCGACCCTGCCGGGTCGGCTTTTTCATTTCAGGAGTTGCCCATGATCGTCAAAGCCCTGCGGGTTGGCCTCGGCCAGCTCATCGTGTTCGGCGACTGGATCAGCCGCCCGGCCAAGCGCAAGCGCGACGCCGCCGCCCAGGCCCGCGTCGAGCAAGCGGCCCAGGGCCTGGCGCTGTACCAGTTCCACGCCTGCCCGTTCTGCGTCAAGACCCGCCGCACCCTGCACCGCTTGAACGTGCCGGTGGCGCTGCGCGATGCCAAGAACGACCCGACGCACCGCCAAGCCCTGCAGGAAGGTGGTGGCCGGGTGAAAGTGCCGTGCCTGCGCATTGAAGAAGCGGGCAAGGTGACCTGGATGTATGAGTCCAAGGCGATCATTGCCTACCTGGATGAGCGGTTCGCTTCGGCCTGACCGTTTGCAGGTGGCCTGTACTGGCCCTTTCGCGGGTAAACCCGCTCCCACAGGTACTCCACTGCCGTCAGGTCCTGTGATTTCCCTGTGGGAGCGGGTTTACCCGCGAAGAGGCCGGCACAGGCTAGAAACTAGCCCACCATCGGCACATGCCGTGGATGGCTGCTGACCCGCTCCAGCCAGGCCCTCACTGCCGGGTAGTCGGCCAGGTCGAACCCGCCCTGCTGCGCCACATGGGTGTAGGCATACAACGCCACATCGGCAATCGAATACTGCTCGCCGACCAGGTACGGCGTCATCTGCAGCTGCCGCTCCATCACCCTCAGGGCCTTGTAACCGCCCTTGTGCAGCTTGCGGTACTCCTCCAGGCGCTCGTCCGGCAACCCCAGGTAGAACTGGATGAAACGCGCCACGGCAATGTACGGCTCATGGCTGTACTGCTCGAAGAACTGCCACTGCAACACCTGAGTGCGCAGGCGTGGCTCGGTAGGCAGAAACTCGCTGCCATCGGCCAGGAAGTTGAGAATGGCATTGGACTCCCACAGGTAGCTGCCGTCTTCCAACTCCAGCACCGGCACCTTGCCGTTAGGGTTCATCGCCAGGAACTCGGGCGTTTCGGTCTCGCCCTTGAGGATGTCCACCGGGTGCCATTCATATGGCCGGCCCAGCAGGCTCAACATCAGCTTGACCTTGTAACAGTTGCCCGACTGGTAGTCGCCATAGACCTTGTACATCACCCCTCTCCCCTCTATGCCAAAGATCTCGCCTGGCCCTGTAGGAGCAGCCTTGTGCTGCGAAGAGGCCGTTACAGGCGCAGCACCTGCATGGGCTGAAACGGCCTCTTCGCAGCACAAGGCTGCTCCTACAAAAGCGGGCACCATTCTTGTGGCTGCCTGTGCAGTTCTGCATTTGCGCCCAATAGTTGGCGACTGTACGGCTAAAAGCAATGGCCGCTGTATGGCAAGGATCAACCTTGCTCGCTGTAGTCTGAAAAAACTGCTTACACCTTTACAAGGATTTTGTTCATGACCGATGCCACTTCCGCACGCCTGCGGCCCCTGGCAGACAGCTCCCCGTCGGCGGTGGTCGCCGGCTTCATCGCCATGCTCACCGGCTATACCAGCTCGCTGGTGCTGATGTTCCAGGCCGGCCAGGCTGCCGGGCTGACCAGCGCGCAGATTTCGTCATGGATCTGGGCGTTGTCGATCGGCATGGCGGTGTGCAGCATCGGCCTGTCGCTGCGTTACCGCACACCGATCACCGTGGCCTGGTCCACCCCAGGCGCCGCCTTGCTGATCACCAGCCTGGGCGGGGTCAGTTATGGCGAGGCGATCGGCGCCTACATCACCTGCGCCGTGCTGGTGGTGATCTGTGGCCTGACCGGCAGCTTCGAGCGCCTGGTCAAGCGCATCCCGGCCTCGCTGGCCTCGGCGCTGCTGGCGGGCATCCTGTTCAAGATCGGCAGCGAAATATTCGTTGCCGCCCAGCACCGCACCTTGCTGGTACTGGGCATGTTCTTCAGCTACCTGCTGGTCAAGCGCCTGTCGCCGCGTTACTGCGTACTGGCCGCGTTGCTGGTGGGCACGGTGCTGTCCGGTGCCCTGGGCCTGCTGGACTTCAGCGGCTTCCGCCTGGAAGCGGCCACGCCGGTGTGGACCACGCCAAGCTTCTCGCTGGCGGCGACCATCAGCATTGGCATTCCGCTGTTCGTGGTGGCGATGACTTCGCAGAACATGCCGGGTGTGGCCGTGCTGCGCGCGGACGGCTATCAGGTGCCGGCCTCGCCGCTGATCTCGGCCACCGGCTTTGCCTCGCTATTGCTGGCACCGTTCGGCTCGCACGGGGTCAACCTGGCGGCTATCAGCGCGGCGATCTGCACCGGGCCGCATGCCCATGAAGACCCGGCCAAGCGTTATACCGCGGCGGTGTGGTGCGGGATTTTCTATGGCATTGCCGGGGTGTTCGGCGCGACCTTGGCGGCGTTGTTTGCGGCGCTGCCGAAAGAGCTGGTGCTGTCGATTGCGGCGCTGGCGCTGTTCGGCTCGATCATGAACGGGCTGACCGTGGCCATGAGCGAAGCGCGGGAGCGGGAGGCGGCGGTGATTACCTTCATGGTGACCGCTTCGGGGCTGACCTTGTTCTCGATTGGTTCGGCGTTCTGGGGGATTGTGGCGGGGGTACTGGCCTTGATGATCCTCAACCCGCGCAGGGCCTGAAGGTATTTGTTGCCTGTACTGGCCTCTTCGCGGGCACGCCCGCTCCCACAGGGATATCACTGGACCTGAGGGCAATGATATCCCTGTGGGAGCGGGCATGCCCGCGAAGAGGCCGGTACAGGCAACACAAAGCCCAAGCCCAGATCACAACCTGAAATGCCCCACCATCCCCTTCAGGTCGGTCCCCAACTGCGCCAGCTCGATACTCGACCGGGCATTGTCCTGCATCGCCAACGCCGCCTGATCGGCACTACCACGGATCTGCGTGACGCTACGGCTGATCTCTTCCGCCACCGAGCTCTGCTGCTCGGCCGCCGCGGCAATCTGCTGGTTCATCTGCTGGATCAATGACACCGCCGCCGCAATGCTGCCCAGCGCGCTTTCGGTCTGCAGTGCATCGGCCACCGCCAAACGCACCAGCTCGGTACTGCCGCGAATCTGCGCCACCGACTGCTGAGCATTGCCACGCAGGCTGGCGACCAGGGTCTCGATCTGCTCGGTAGACTGCCGGGTACGCCGCGCCAGCGCACGCACCTCATCAGCGACCACGGCAAAACCACGCCCCTGCTCACCCGCCCGGGCGGCTTCGATAGCAGCATTCAGCGCCAGCAGGTTGGTCTGCTCGGCCACGCTCTTGATCACTTCCAGCACGTCGCCAATGGTGTGGATCTCGGCACTGAGGCTGTCGATGCCGGCGCTGGCCGTCTCCGCCGCCGACGCCAGTTGCTCGATGCGCTGCATGCTCTGGCGCACCACCTGCTGCCCGGAATCAACCTTCTCGTCCGCAGCCTGGGCCGCCTGCGCCGCCTCTTCGGCATTACGCGCCACATCGTGCACCGTGGCGGTCATCTGTTGCATGGCGGTGGCTACCTGCTCGGTCTCTTCCTTCTGGCTGCCCACCTCGCGGTTGGTCTGCTCGGTCACCGCCGACAGCGCCTGCGCATTGCCGGCCAGTTGCTCGATGCCCTGCTGCAAACCGCTGACAATGCCCGACAAGCCCGCCGCCATCTGCTGCATGGCCTGCATCAGCTGCCCTACTTCGTCACGCCGTGGTGCCTGGGCGTCAAAGCTCAACTCCCCGGCAGCGATGCGCTGGGCGCGGGCAATCACATGCTTGAGCGGGCCGACCACGGCGCGGGTGATCAGCCAGGCGGCCAGCACACCTACCAGCAGCGCCAATGCCGTAGCCAAGCCGATGGCCACAGCATTGCGTTGCAGTTCGCCCTGCAGGGCCTGCTCCTGCCCCAGGTAAGCCTGGTCGACCCGGCTGGTGACTTGTTCGGCACTGGCCTGCAACTGCGCCTTCAAGCCCTGCTCGCGGGCCAATTGGTCAGTGTATTCGTTGAGTTTTTCCGAGAAGCTACCAATGTGCCCCGCCACTTCGCCCAGCACACTCTGGTAGCCAGCATCGCTGACGGCGCCCTGCAACTGGCTGACCAGGCTGGCGGCCTCGACGGTCTGGGCGATGCGTTCCTGGCTGACGCCCTCTTCGCCCTTGCGGCTTTTTTCCAGGCGTACCCGCGCTTCGTCCATGGCCTGCAGCATCAACCGCGACACCTGCGCCACCTGCCCGGCCTGCTCGAGGAACGCACCGCCCTGCTGGCCCTGGGACTGCTTGAGGGTATACACACCGTCGTCAGCCAGGCCGGCCTGCAGCACATCGAGGTTGTTGGCCACGCTGGACACCGACCAGCTGGCCATGTCCAGCGCCAGCTCCTTGGCCTGCACCGCCTCAACAAAGGCCTCGAATGCCTGGCCGTAGGCGGCCAGGTCGGTTTCCGCCGCCGCCAGCGCCGGCAGGCCACGGGCGCGTTCGGCCAGGCCCTGCAGGCCGCTGCGCAAAGCCTCGGCCTGCTGCAGGTCGGAGCGCAGGGCAAAGGCCTGCTCGTGCTGGCGCAAGCGCAGCAGGTCGGTATTGAACTGGGCCAGCTGGCGCAAGCTGTCGAAGCGCTGGCCAACACTGTGCAGCGCGGCAATGCCAATGGCCGCCACCGCCAGGGTCAGCACCAGCACCAAGGCAAAGCCCAGGCCAAGTTTGCGGGCCATGCCCAGGTTGGCCAGCACACCGTGCTTGCTCGCGCCCATGCCGATTCCCCTTCTGCGTGCGAGGTTATCCCGAAGGCCAAGGGTGGCAACGTTGCCAGCCGATGAACAAGGGCCTGGCGTCAGAATAGTGTCAAATAGCTATGAGCATGTCGCTATCAGCTTGCCAGAGGTCGCCCTGCGTGCTGAAGGAAGGCCTGGGCGCGGGAGTCCTGCCCGTAGGCGACATTGATGCGCAGCCAGGCGCTGGCCGCGCCCTGGTAATCGAAGGCGCTGCCGGGGGTGAGCAGCACATCGTGTTCCAGCGCCAGGCGCTCCAGGCTGGCGAAATCCCGGCCCGGCACGCAGGCCCAGACGAACATGCCGCCGTAGGGTTCGCAGAACACCTGCCAGCCCGCCTGTTCCAGCTGGCCTAGCAGCCTGGCCATGTGCTGCCCCAGGCGCACACGCAGACGCTGCACGCTCTTGCGGTAGCTGCCGTTGGCCAGCATCTGCCCCACCACCTGCTCGGCAAAGCGCGAGGTGCCGATGCCGCTGACCATCTTCAACTCGGCCAGGCGCGCCAGCAACGCGGGGTCGGCGACCAGGTAGCCGACCCGCAGCGAGCTGCTGAGGGTTTTCGAGAAGCTGGCCATGTAGATTACCCGCTGTTCGCTGTCGAGGGTGGCCAGGCGAGTGGCCGGGCCTTCCTGGAAGTCGGCGTAGATATCGTCCTCGATGATGCGCAGGTCGTGCTCGCGGGCCAGCTCCAGCAGGCGATACGCCACCTTGGGCGTCAGGCTGGTGCCGGTGGGGTTCTGGTACAGGCTGTTGATGAACAGGCAGCGCGGCTTGTGCGCCGCCAGCAGCGCTTCGAGGGTGGCCAGGTCCGGGCCTTCGGCGGTGCGCGGCACCGGCAGCATGTGCACCTGGTGCTGGCGCAGCAGGTTGTACAGGTTGTAGTAGCCGGGGTTTTCCACCAGCACCGTGTCGCCCGGGCGCAGCAGGGTGCGCACCAGCAGGTCGAGGCCGTGGCTGGCGCCATGGGTGGTGAGGATACGTTCAGGGCCGGCGGCGATGCCCAGCTGCGCCAGGCGCTTGTGCAACTGCTGGCGAAGGCTGGCCAGGCCCAAAGGTGGGCAATAGTCGAACAGGTCCTGTGGGTTGCCGCGGCTGACCTGGCGCACTGCCTGGGCCAGTTCGGTGGCGGCGCGCCAACTGCTGGGCAACCAGCCACAGCCCAGCTTGAGCAACTCGTCATGGCCCTCGCGAAACTGCCGCCAGCTGCCGTCGCCGGCCTCGCCCCAGGGTTGGGCGTCTTCCACGGCCAGACCGGGTTTGCGCTCGGCGACGAAAAAACCAGTGCCGTGGCGGGCCTCCAGCCAGCCGCTGGCGACCAGGCGGTCGTAGGCTTCGATCACACACGACGCACTGACCGCCTGGCTGCGGGCCAAGGCCCGGATCGACGGCAGGCGCGCGCCGGGGCGCAGGCGTTGCTGGTCGATCCAGGTTTGCAGGTGGTCGGTGAGTTGCTGTACCAGCGGGGTGGGGCTGGTGCGGTCGAGGGGCAAGTGCATGGGGCAGGTGTTCGCTGGTTTTGAGCGAACAGTTAAGCATAAAAGGGGTGGCGGTGTGTCTGGTGGACGGTAATCAGAGTTATCACCATTCAACCGGCTGACGCGGTTCTTGTAGGAGCGGCCTTGTGTCGCGATGGGCTGCGTAGCAGCCCCGGCAATTTGTGCTTGAGCGGAGATCTCGGGGCTGCTGCGCAGCCCATCGCGACACAAGGCCGCTCCTACAAGAACCGCATGATGCCTGGATTTCCTACACCTGCAGACAAGGACCCTACCCATGCCCTCCGCCCCGGCCCGCCTGGCCTTCGCCCTCTGCCTGATCACCCTGGCCGTCAACCTGCAGGCCCCGCTGTACATCACCTACGCCGACCTCTCCGGCCAAGGCGCCGCCGCCACCGCGGTGGCCTTCTCCGGCTATGTGCTCGGCGTACTACCCGTGCTACTGGCCCTGGGCGGGCTGGCCGATCGGGTTGGGCGCCGGCCATTGGTGCTCGCCGCACTGGCCCTGTCGATGGTCGCCACCGTGCTGATGCTGCTGGCCCCCAGCCTGCAAACCCTGGGCCTGGCGCGGCTGTTCCTCGGCCTGGGCACCGGCCTGGCCTCGGCCACGGCCACCGCCTACATGGGTGAACTGATGGGCGGCGCAGACAACACCCGCGCCGCCAATTGGGTTACCGCCAGCACCTCGTTGGGCTTTGGCCTGGGTGCGGCGCTGACCAGCCTGTTCCTGCTGCGCGGCCCCAGCCTGACCCCAGGCAGCTTCCACCTGCAACTGCTGCTGGCGGCGCTGGCCATGCTGCTGGTGTGGCGCCTGCCGGACCCACGCCCGGCACAACGCAACCCCATGCTGCGCCTGCCCTGCTACCCCCGTGGCAGCGTGGCCTATGGCCTGGCCATTTTGCTGGCATGGGCCTGCGTGGGGCTGGTGATCGCCCTGCTGCCGGGCATACTGCGCCAGCACGGACTTAGCGCCTGGTCGGGGTTCTCGACCTTTTGCGTGATCAGTTGCGGGTTGTTGTTCCAGCCCATGGCACGGCGCCTCAGCAGCCGTACGGCCACGTTGCTGGGGCTGGTGATATTGCCGTGCAGCTATGCCGTGCTGGCCTGGGGTGCGGACAGCGGCCAGCTGGGCGCGGTATTGCTGGGTGCGGTGGCGGCCAGTAGTGCGTGCTACGGGTTTATCTACCTGGGCGGGCTGGCGGCGGTGAACGAGCTGGCCGGCAGCGAGAAGACACGGGCCAGTGCCGGGTTCTTCCTGCTGGCGTACCTGGGGTTCAGCCTGCCGGTGATCTTTACCGGGCTGTTGAGCGACCGGTTGGGATCACGATTGGCGTTGCTGGTATTTGGTGGGGTGTTGATGGTGGGGTGTGTGGTTGTAGGGCTGGCATTGCTATCCAGCTCGGTGAAAACCGCACAGGCAGCGCGGTCAGCGTAGGAGCGGCCTTGTGTCGCGATGGGCTGCGCAGCAGCCCCGGCAAATCATGCGGCGAAGCTGAGATTTTGGGGGCGCTTCGCACCCCGCTCGCGACACAAGGCCGCTCCTACACGGCCCTCAGGGCCAGTGATATACCCGCGAAGAAGGCCACGCGGTTTCGGCTCAGATCGCCGTAGCCCCACCATCCACCGCCAGGCAATGCCCAGTAGTAAACGCCGCGCCGTCACTGCACAGGTACAGCACGGCGCTGGCAATTTCCTCGACCTTGCCAATGCGCCCCACCGGATGCATGGCAGCGGCAAACTCGGCTTTGCGTGGGTCGGCCTCATAGGCACGGCGGAACATGTCGGTGTCGATCACCGCCGGGCACACCGCATTCACCCGGATGCCCTTCTTGGCGTACTCGATGGCCGCCGACTTGGTCAGGCCGATCACCGCGTGCTTGGAGGCGCTGTAGATGCTCATCTTCGGCGCCGCGCCCAAGCCCGCCACCGAAGCGGTATTGACGATGGCCCCACCGCCCTGGGCCAACAGCAACGGCAGCTGGTACTTCATGCACAGCCACACACCCTTCACGTTGACGCCCATGATGGCGTCGAACTCCGCCTCGCTGCCCTCGGCCAGGCGGCCCTGCTCTATCTCGATACCTGCGTTGTTGTAGGCATAGTCCAGCCGGCCATAGGCGGCGATCAGGCGCTCGTGCAGTTGGCGCACCTCGGCGTCACGGGTAACGTCGCAGGCAATGAACAGCGCCTCCCCGCCCGCAGCATGGATCAGGGCCACAGTTGCCTCGCCACCGGCCGGGTCGAGGTCGGCCACCACCACCTTCAGGCCCTCCCGGGCGAAAGCCAGGGCAGTTGCCCGGCCGATGCCGGCGGCACCGCCAGTGACCAGGGCTACCTGGCCGGAAAAGGTCATGCTCATCGCGTGCTCCAAAGCGTGCTTGGTGGGGTTCAGAGCATAGTCAGCCACCACCCGCCCGGGCAGCATCATCACCCCACCGGTTGGGCTACCATGCTTGTCAGTGATGTTAAGGACCTGCCTACATCAACAGGGTAGATTTGACGCCTCCCCCTTCCATTGCCCACAAGGACCCGCCATGACCAACACCAACCGCCGCTTCCTGCTCGCCAAACGCCCGGTCGGCGCCGTGCGCCGTGACGACTTCAGCTTCGAGACCGTGCCCGCCGAACAACCCGGCGAAGGCCAGGTGCTGGTGCGCAACCTGTACCTGTCGCTGGACCCGGCCATGCGCGGCTGGATGAACGAAGGCAAGTCCTACATCCCGCCCGTGGCCCTGGGCCAGGTGATGCGCGCGCTGGGTGTTGGCGAGGTTGTTGCCTCCAACCACCCCGCCTACAAGCCGGGCGACCATGTAAGCGGCGCCCTTGGCGTGCAGGACTACTTCACTGGCGAACCCCAGGGCCTGCACAAGATCGACCCCAGCCTGGCGCCCCTGCCGCGCTATCTGTCGGCGCTGGGCATGACCGGCATGACCGCCTACTTCGCCCTGCTGGACGTCGGCCAGCCCAAGGCCGGTGACACCGTGGTCATTTCCGGCGCGGCAGGCGCGGTGGGCAGCATTGTCGGGCAAATTGCCAAGATCAAAGGCTGCCGCGTGGTCGGCATTGCCGGCGGCGCCGAGAAGTGCCAGTACCTGAAGGACGAACTGGGCTTTGACGGGGTGATCGACTACAAGGCCGAAGACGTGCTGGCCGGCCTGAAGCGCGAATGCCCCAAAGGCGTGGACGTGTACTTCGACAACGTCGGCGGCGACATCCTCGACGCCGTGCTGACCCGCATCAACTTCAAGGCACGCATCGTGATTTGCGGCGCCATCAGCCAATACAACAACAAGGAAGCGGTGAAAGGCCCGGCCAACTACCTGTCGCTGCTGGTGAACCGTGCGCGCATGGAAGGCTTCGTGGTGATGGATTATGCCAAGGATTACGGCAAGGCCGCGCTGGAGATTGCCGGGTGGCTGGCCAGCGGGCAGGTGAAGAGCAAGGAGGATGTGGTGGAAGGGCTGGAGACCTTCCCCGAGACCTTGCTGAAGCTGTTCAGTGGGGAGAACTTTGGCAAGTTGGTGCTGAAGGTATAAACCCCTCAACACTGCGCGGCCCCCTGTAGGAGCGGCCTTGTGTCGCGACGGGGTCGCGCAGCGGCCCCTCATTTGTAGCTTCGCCGCAGATATTGCCGGGGCCGCTTTGCGGCCCAATCGCGACACAAGGCCGCTCCTACACTGACCACCTATGCAGGAGCAGCGCGTCAGACTTTCCTGAACCTTGCCCCCAACCGCTTCAGCTTGAAGCAGCAAGCGAACTATCCTACGCAGCGGTCGGAAGCAGCTGAATTGTCGGGGAAATCCCTCAGGGTTAAGTTCACCGGGTCGCCATGTTGGTGACCGGGTGTGAGAACCTGTTATGCACTGCTGCTCCACTGTTCAATGGCAGCCATTCGCGGGCAGGCTTCGGCTTGGCCGGCGTCAGTGCACCGGTTTCTCACCCCGCGCAATGGCTGCCACCTTTGTCCGTGAGAAAGATCCGGGTGGTTGCTCCTCGTCACGCACTGGATTTTAACCATGAAAAAGTACACCCCCTCCCCCATCCTAACCGCAGGCCTGGAAACCTTCCTCGAAGCCGGCAACCCCACCCTGGACCTGCTCCGCGTGCAACCCGGCATACCGATCGATGATGCCTACGAGCACGTGTCAGTCCTGCTGGGCTACATCAAGCACCTTGTGCGCGAAGGCGACATGGAAGATGACCACAAACTGCTGGGCTCCGCCGATTACCTGCTGGCCATGGCCAAGGCCCTGATGAACGACATCGAACTGGCCAAGAATAAGCTGCACTGACCTGCAAAACCTTGGCAGCAGAGGCCGCACAGGAGCTGGGCCTGCTTAGAAACCTATGACTCTGAGGAAGGCATGGTTTTTTCATAGCCAATCATAAACTCGGAAACTCCTGACATCGGTGGCCCTCCTTTGCATATGGAGTCTGTGCCTTGAGTCTATATTTCACGATTCTCGAAAGGTAATGCGCCCGAGCGATATCATGACAATCTCGAGATTTTGGATAGCTACGAACACGTGGCCCAGTCAAGGGGGAAAAAGACTGGCCCCAACCCAATGTACGATACCAGCCAGTACCCGAAAGCCAATGTGGCTGCCAGTGAGCACCCACACAAATTTACGATCGACGCCCTGAAAAGAATGCAAAATGATCTTTTGGCGCATTCAGTCGCAAAACATGATTACGTAGGTGAGCCAGTATGATTCCTGTTCAATTTGCAAAATTTATGGACTTCGTTCTAACTCAAACCAGGAACGGAAAGTTGAAATGGCGCGAAGGGGAAGGCGGCTCCTATATAGCCAGCCACAAGGACATGAGCTTATTCATCTCATCTGACTACGACCCAGACAGAGAACTCGCCACCTTTTGGTTTCGATTGAATGGTGCTTCAGGCTCAACGCCATTTTCCGTTTCTGATAGAGAGCATGACTATAAAGACATGAAAGTACTTTTTGAGGAGGTCATCGCCAACGCTAACGATGTGGAAAGCGATGTCCAAAAATTCATGAACGATTTCGACTATTGATTTCAAGCTGCAAGGGGTACTTTAGTTCGAGGACGAAACCGCTAGCACAAACTTCCAACAGCTGCGCCATTGGGATTATTGTCTTGCTCAATGTCCAAAGCTTGCCCTCCCCTGTGGGAGCGGGTTAACCGGCGAAGCCGGTGCCATCCATCGCGTCGCATGCTTCGCGGGTGAACACGCTCCCACAGGTCCTGAGCAGGCCCCTGAAGCTTGGCTCTGCTATGTGAGCCTGCCTTGCGCAAAGCCAAAAATTTGTGCAAGGCCGCTTCCACACCGTTACAACCCCACACAAGTCTTCGCACCGTCGCTCTGGTAGCATCCGGCGCGCACCAACATCTTCGCCGCCTGAACCGGCAATCATAGGTAAATCAAGAGCATGGGCCGTGCAAGCAGCACGGCTCCAACGGGGGGGATCAGTGGATTTATGGACTGCCTTCCAGGCAATCATCCTGGGAGTGGTTGAAGGGCTCACGGAGTTTCTACCGATCTCCAGTACCGGGCACCAGATCATCGTTGCCGATTTGATAGATTTCGGCGGTGAACGCGCGATAGCGTTCAACATCATCATCCAGCTGGCGGCGATCCTGGCGGTAGTGTGGGAGTTTCGCGGCAAGATCCTGGAAGTGGTGTTCGGCCTGACCAGTCAGCCCGCGGCGCGGCGCTTCACCGGCAACCTGTTGCTGGCGTTCCTGCCAGCGGTGGTGCTGGGCGTGCTGTTCGCCGACCTGATTCACCACTACCTGTTCAACCCGATCACCGTGGCAACGGCCTTGGTGGTTGGCGGGGTAATCATGCTCTGGGCCGAACGCCGTACCCACCGCGTGGCAGTCGACCACGTCGATGACATGCGCTGGAGCCATGCCCTGAAGATCGGCTTCGTCCAGTGCCTGGCAATGATCCCGGGCACGTCGCGTTCCGGGTCCACCATCATCGGCGGCCTGCTGTTCGGCCTGTCGCGCAAGGCGGCCACCGAGTTCTCGTTCTTTCTGGCGATGCCGACCATGGTCGGCGCAGCAGTGTATTCGGGTTACAAGTACCGTGAGCTGTTCCAGCCCGGCGACCTGCCGGTGTTCGCCATCGGCTTCGTGACCTCGTTCATCTTCGCCATGATCGCCGTGCGTGCGCTGCTCAAGTTCATCGCCAACCACAGCTACGCGACGTTTGCCTGGTATCGCATCGCCTTCGGTTTATTGATCCTGGCTACCTGGCAGTTCGGCTGGATCGACTGGTCGACAGCTCAGGGCTGATAGCACGACACAAAAATGAAAAAGGGCTGCATCCGCAGCCCTTTTTCATTGGTCAGGTTCAGCCGCGTATTTCAGCGACTACCGCTGCCAGCGCTTGAGCCGGGTCGGCGGCCTGGCTGATCGGGCGGCCGATCACCAGGTAGTCCGAACCTGCATCCAGTGCCTGGCGCGGGGTGAGGATACGGCGCTGGTCATCCTGCGCACTGCCTGCCGGGCGAATGCCCGGGGTCACCAGCTGCAGCGACGGGTGCGCCGCCTTCAGTGCCGGGGCCTCAAGCGCCGAGCACACCAAACCGTCCATGCCAGCCTTCTCGGCCAGCGCCGCCAGGCGCAGCACCTGCTCTTGCGGGTCGACATCCAGGCCGATGCCGGCCAGGTCTTCACGCTCCATGCTGGTCAGCACGGTCACACCAATCAGCAACGGCTGCGGGCCGCTGCGCTTGGCCAGCTCTTCACGGCAGGCCGCCATCATGCGCAGGCCACCGGAGCAATGCACGTTCACCATCCATACACCCATCTCGGCCGCGGCCTTCACCGCCATGGCGGTGGTGTTGGGGATGTCGTGGAACTTGAGGTCCAGGAACACTTCGAAGCCCTTGTCGCACAGGGTTTCGACAATGCCCGAAGCACTGCTGGTGAACAGCTCCTTGCCAACCTTCACCCGGCACAGCGCAGGGTCAAGCTGGTCAGCCAGCTTCAGGGCGGCCTCACGGGTAGGGAAATCCAGGGCGACGATCAGGGGCGTCTGGCAGGCGGACATGGGCAGGGTCTCTTGGCAAGTCGAAAACGGCGCGCATTGTAAACGAAGTGGCACAGGCTTTGGGGCCCGCAGGTCACGGAATTGGCCCGACAGTGGCTGGCTCCTATAATTGAACCAACGGAACGGGCAATTGCTCAACATTTGTACAAGCGCTGCCCATCACCAGCAAAGGAGAACGACAATGCCCTGGTATGCCTGGCTGATACTCATCATAGCCCTCGGCTCGATCGTCGGCGGGCTAATGCTGCTGCGCGATACGGCAAAGAAACTGCCACTGACCGAAGAACAGCTGCGCAAGGTGCATGAGCGCAATGCCGAAGCGGATGCCAAGGATGCGCAGGACCGCTGACACGCCCTGCGATCAAGCACGCTGGCTGGCCAGCTGCGCCCACAGAACTTCACATAACTGACTGATTTAGCAGGGCCCCCTGTGGGAGCGGGCGTGCCCGCGAACACCGGCGCAGCCGGTGCCATGCACCGCGCAGGATTCTTCGCGGGCACGCCCGCTCCCACAAGGTACGCTGAGCGCCTGCCAGCATCAGTTCTCCGCGCGACAGCGCAGCCCAAAAGCTCGACGATCTCCCACAGGAACACCATAACCCCCCAGGCCTGCACCGTACCTGTGGGAGCGGCCTTGCGTCGCGAAAGGGCTGCAAAGCAGCCCCGGCAATATACGCGGCGAAGCTGAATCCCGGGTGCGCTGCGCCCCCCGCTCGCGGCACAAGGCCACTGTTACAACGACCGCATCAAAAGTTATCAACTAGTTAGCCTGCTGACACATAGCAAGCTAATAAAAAATACGACCCTCTCATTTTCAACAGGTTAAAGAGTCAAACCTTTATAACGTCAAACTTTCAACAAAAAGGGCCAGGGCAAAAAGCCCCAGCCCCTCCCCGCTTACTCCACCATCACCTTGTCCCGGTTACGCTCCAACAGTGCGTTACCAATCCCCTTTATCTCCAGCAGCTCATCCACCGAAGCAAACGGCCCATTGGCCTCACGGTAGGCCACTATCGCCTCGGCTTTGGCCTTGCCTATGCCATTCAATTCCTTCTGCAAGGTCAGTGCATCGGCCTTGTTCAGGTCCAGCCGCGGCGCCTGCTGCGCCTGCACCTGGGCCACCACCGGCACCGGCTCGGCCGCCGCCGTGACGCTGGCCGGGGCGGCGCTAATGGAGAACGACAGGCTGGCGAACAGCGGAAGCAGCAGGGACGACAGAAGTTTATTACGCATGGTGAACACTCCTTGGGTTGGTCATTTTTCAGCAGCCGTTTTCCCTCGGCTGCGCAATCAACCCTAGCGGTTCTGCGGTTATCCAAACAGCCACTTGGCCTGTTTAAACGTAACCAGATCAAACATTAAGAAAACCAGCTTCGACCACCCAAAAATGATGGCGTTCAGCCATATTTCGAGTTAACTTCATGAAAAAAAAGCGATAGCAAATCGCCGCCAGGTAAATTCCCGTTTAACCTGGGTTTCATTCAGACCAAAAGCTGTTGCTTTTCCTAAAGGCCTTGCAGCGCAAGGCCCCCACCCGTTCGTCGCATACGATGGTCATATTGATATCGTTGGCACGATGCCTGTATGACATCAAACAATCGTTTTCTCAGATAAATAAATGCTATTTATGATCCAATAGCTCGATGATTATCACCAATTCGCTGGATCAGGGGGAAAAAAATCGTGCCATAATGGGATGTCATAATGATGACGAAATGATAAATTTGCGGCCTTAGGACAACCGCTTCGCTTGAAGGATCCGAGCCGAATGAATTTTTTTTCACCTCCTCCCACTGGCCAAGCCCGTTTTCGAACGTGCTACGCCAGCCAGGCCACCCTAGGCCGCACTGAGTAACACTCGAAATCGTCACCCGTAGCACCCGTTTCAGCCGCCTTGACTCACACAGAAGACCCTCGCCGTGTCCCTGAAGACCCTCATCGTATTTGGCACCCGCCCAGAAGCCATCAAAATGGCACCGCTGGCCCTCAAACTTGCCCAGGACGATCGTTTCGAGTCGCGCGTCTGCGTAACGGGGCAGCACCGCCAGATGCTTGACCAGGTTCTAGGGCTGTTCGAGATCAAGCCCGACTACGACTTGAACATCATGAAACCCGGTCAGGACCTGACTGATGTGACCACTGCCATCCTGCAGGGTCTGAAACCTGTCCTGACCGAGTTCAAGCCAGATGTGGTGTTGGTGCACGGCGATACATCCACTACATTTGCAGCCAGCATCGCCGCCTATTACCAGCAGGTTCCGGTTGCCCATGTCGAGGCTGGCCTGCGTACTGGCAATATTTATTCCCCTTGGCCAGAAGAGGGCAACCGTAAACTCACTGGAGCACTTGCTTCACTGCACTTCGCACCTACCGAGACTTCGCGCGATAACCTGTTGAGAGAAGGAGTAAACCCTCAGAGCATTGCCGTGACAGGCAATACCGTGATCGATGCGCTCTTGCAGGTAGTCGCCAAGCTGGATACAAATGTTGAGCTCAAAGCACAATTCGCCTCACGCTTTGAATTTATACGCCCGGAACGCAAGTTAGTTCTGGTCACCGGGCACCGGCGAGAAAGCTTTGGTGACGGCTTCGAACGTATCTGCCAAGCCTTAGTACAGACTGCGCAACGCTTTCCTGACACTGAAATCGTCTACCCGGTGCATTTGAATCCTAATGTACGAGAGCCAGTCAATCGCTTATTAGGCGCTATCGACAATGTGCACCTGATTGAACCGCTCGATTACCTTCCCTTTGTCTATCTGATGAACCAGGCATATCTGATTCTCACTGATTCGGGTGGCATTCAAGAGGAGGCTCCTTCTCTAGGTAAGCCTGTACTGGTAATGCGTGAAACCACAGAGCGACCTGAGGCAGTTGCAGCCGGCACCGTAAAACTGGTGGGCACGAGTGTAAACGCAATTGTTGATGGATTAAATACTTTGCTGACCGATAACGATACATATAGAGCCATGAGCCAAACCTATAATCCATATGGAGATGGAAAAGCATGCTCGCGAATTATCGACTCCTTAAGCAAATTGGTTAAGAGGCAGTAAATGAATCTGGGCACCATCGCCGTGATTGGATTGGGCTACATTGGTTTGCCCACCGCAGCTGTATTGGCATCTCGAAAAATAAAAGTAGTAGGTATCGATGTCAACCTTCAGGCAGTAGAGGCGATCAATCGCGGCGAAGTTCATATCGTCGAGCCTGATCTCGACATGCTCGTGCATGCAGCTGTGACAGAGGGTTATCTACGTGCCACATCAGTAGCTGAACCAGCTGACGCATTTCTAATTGCGGTACCTACTCCCTTTAATGAAAAACATGAGCCGGATTTGTCTTTTATCAAAGCCGCGAGCAAAAGCATCGCGCCGATGTTGAAAAAAGGTAATCTGGTCGTGCTCGAATCCACCTCGCCAGTAGGAGCGACTGAGCAAATGGCCACCTGGCTGGCAGATGCTCGTCCGGATCTATCGTTCCCACAGGATGCAGGAGAGGCGTCGGATATTCGTATTGCGCATTGCCCCGAGCGTGTATTGCCAGGGCGTGTCCTGCGTGAGTTAGTACATAACGATAGAGTGATTGGTGGCATAACTGCGCGTTGCTCTGAAGTAGCTGCCAGCCTATATAATATATTCGTTGAAGCTGAGTGCGTCATTACCGACGCTCGTACTGCTGAAATGTGCAAGCTGACTGAGAACAGCTTTCGCGACGTCAATATTGCTTTCGCCAATGAACTGTCAGTTATTTGCGATAGATTAGGTGTCAATGTATGGGAGTTAATTCGCCTGGCGAATAGGCATCCGCGGGTAGATATATTAAAGCCTGGACCGGGAGTGGGAGGGCACTGTGTCGCAGTAGACCCCTGGTTTATTGTAAATCAGGCTCCCGAACTGTCTCCACTGATACGTACGGCGCGCGAAGTAAACGATGGGAAGCCAGCTTGGGTAATCAATAAGGCTCAGAGCCTGATCGATGAAGTAAGCTCTATTACTGGAAAAAAAAGAGAATCCATCCAGATAGCTTGTCTGGGCCTAGCCTTCAAAGCAGACATTGACGATTTACGTGAAAGCCCGGCATTGGCAATTACGCTCGAACTTGCCAAGTTGTTTCCTGGACGAATAGTGGCAGTTGAGCCAAATATTGCGTTGGCTCCGGATATCTTGTTTGAAGCGGAGGTTCCTTTGATTGAGCTTACGGCGGCCATGGAGGCAGATATTCTATTGCTGCTGGTCGACCATAAGACCTTCTCGCCGCAGTTGTTCAACCTGCGGCAGGAGCAGCGGCTTTTGGATACGCGAGGCGTATTCGCCTAACGTCAGTTTCAATTATTATCTTTTCTATTGGGCGCGAGCCCGAATCAATTAACACGGAGTAAATAATGAAGCAGAGGCTTCTGGAAAAACTTAATGACAGGACTGGCGTCATCGGTATCGTCGGGCTTGGCTATGTAGGCCTACCCTTGGTGCTACGATATGCTGAGGTTGGCTACAAGGTAGTGGGTTTCGATATCGATCAATCGAAGATCGATCATATCGAAGGTGGCACCAGTTACATTGAGCACATTCCGGCAGCCTCTATCGCCCGCGCGGTAGAACAGGGCTTCAAGGCTACTACTGACTTCTCGCTTGCCAGTGAAGTAGACGCACTCATTCTCTGTGTGCCTACGCCGCTGAACAAATACCGTGAGCCAGATCTGAGTTACGTACTGGATACCACTGATTCGCTAGTCCCCCATCTCCGCGTCGGGCACGTGGTTTCATTAGAAAGCACGACTTACCCAGGCACCACGGAAGAAGAATTGCTACCGCGTATTGAATCGCGTGGCTACAAGGTGGGCGAAGATGTGTTCCTGGTTTACTCGCCAGAGCGTGAGGATCCGGGCAACCCGAATTTCACCACGCGTACAATCCCAAAAGTGTGCGGTGGGCATACCACTTCCTGCCAAGAGGTAGGGATGGCTCTGTACGGACAGGTTATCGATCATGTAGTACCTGTTTCCAGTACCCGTGCTGCTGAAATGACCAAGCTGCTCGAGAACATCCACCGAGCTGTGAATATCGGCTTGGTTAACGAAATGAAGATTGTAGCTGACAAGATGGATATCGATATTCACGAAGTCATCCGTGCGGCGGCAACCAAGCCCTTCGGTTTCGTACCCTATTATCCTGGGCCTGGCCTGGGTGGACATTGCATTCCTATTGACCCTTTCTACCTGACGTGGAAGGCCCGCGAATATGGTTTGCACACTCGTTTCATTGAGCTAGCCGGTGAGGTTAACTCAGCAATGCCTGACTACGTGATCTCCAAGTTGACAGGTGCACTCAACAATCGAGAGAAGTCTGTAAAAGGCAGCAAGATCCTGGTTCTCGGAATTGCATACAAGAAAAACGTAGATGACATGCGCGAATCTCCGTCTGTTTTCATGATGGAAAAGCTGCGTGAGCTTGGTGCTATTATAAATTACAGCGATCCGCACGTTCCGGTATTCCCCTACACGAAAGAACACAGCTTTGACTTGAGCACAGTGCCCCTGTCTGCGAAAAACATAGCATCGTATGACTGCGTTCTTCTTGCTACGGATCATGACTGCTTTGACTTTGAGCTTATAGGCTCTAGCGCTCAGCTCGTTATCGATTGTCGCGGGCGCTTTAAAACCACTGCAGACAATGTGGTGCGCGCTTAATATGAAAGACAATGTATTCGAGTTTAATTATCACGGTGCAGCCATAGCTTTTAAATTCCCCGAACGATCGGATTATATAAAAGACAAAATTATTTCCAATGCAAACTTCTATGAAGAAGACCTGCTGAGCGAAATAAGTAGACTACCCATCGCTGAAGGTGCCTTCTGCGACGTGGGTGCCAATATTGGTAATCACAGTGTATTTTTCTCTCGGATACTGAGTCGAGATGTCTACTCCTTTGAGCCCGTCTTGGAAAGTTTCGGGCTTCTATCCGAGAATCTAAAGCTCAATGGAGTAGCATCCAAGGTTCATGCATTTAATGTTGCATTGGGCGCCAATGAAGGTTGCGGCGTCATGCATGTTCATGCAAGCAACCTGGGCGCGTCCAGGTTGACGGAAGAAGATGGCGGCGGTGTCAAAATATCGCAGCTGGATACCATGCTACCTACTGATTCCCGCATTGCGCTCATCAAGATTGATGTGGAAGGGTTTGAGTGCGCCGTACTGCGAGGAGCGGCCAATACGATAAAGCGTTGCAGGCCTGTGTTAGTTATCGAATCACAGTCAATCGTATCTTTTATTGAACTCAGTGCAGTCTTACGGGGGTATGGATATACACCCATTGGGCAAAAAGGGAACACTGCGACTGTCTTCTTTGTGCACGAAGATCATATGCCACTCTATCGGGATATGATTCCATTCCTTTCGCGAAACGATATAGACGAGGCTCGCCGCAGAGTTCAGGGACAACTGGAAGGCGTCAAGTCTAAAATCCTCTCTTCAATAAAAACCGTTGCTGAAAAAATTGAGCATGACGGTTCTGATCTTGCTGCTGATATTCAGCAACTAAAAGGTGCGAGCGCTGGCGTACAGCATTTGCTAGAGGGCGTTGTCGCCAACCTTAATGAACACTTGCGGGACGAACAGCGTTCGCGGGAACTGGAGAGTCGCTACAATAAGCTTGAATCCGAGTTCGAGCAACAAGTGGTCGCGCTCAAGGAACTCAATCATTCCTCGGACCGTAAGGTAGAAGCTTGCGAGCGGACCATTTCTGTCTTGGAGGTGAAGAATTCTGATCTCAAAGGGCAAGTAGACTTGTTAGAAAAGTCCGCTCTCTCTGCTAAGCAGGAGCTCGCAGAATGCGAACAGACTATTTCTGCTTTGAAGACAAACAACTCAGCACTTGAACATCAGGTACTGTTGCTTGAAGAGACCAGTCGTTCTTCCGAACAAGAGCTAGCGGCCTGCGAGCGAACCATTTCAGCTTTGAAGATGAATAACTCTGAGCTTGAAGGTCAAGTACTGCTACTCGAAGAGTTTAGCCGTACTTCTGAGGAAGAAATTGGCGCTTGCGAAGATACCATATCCACACTGAAGAAGCACAACACTGAACTCGAAGAAAAAGCTCTCACGCTTGAGCAACTTAGCCGGTCTTCTGAGCAAGAGTTAGCGGTGTGCGAGCAGATTATTGCCACATTGAAAAAGCACAACACTGAACTCGAGGAGCAAGCTCTCACGCACGAGCAGCTTAGTCGTTCTTTTGAGCAGAAATTGGCAAACTCCGACCAAACCATTCTCACCTTAAATATGAACAACTCGAAACTTGAGCGACAAATACACTCCCTCCAAGAAAACAATGTTGTTTCCGAAAAAAAATTAGCATCCTTTGAGCAGACCATATCACATATAGAGATGAGCAATCAGGAACTGGCATCTCGCTTGAGACTTGAGCAAATAAAGTCGGAATTATTATACGCTGCGCTGGAGCGAAGCTTTAATAGCAAGCTACATAAATTGCAAACCAATATGTTCTCCTTGTCCAACAAGGCAACATTTGGTTTAGTCTCTACCCGAAAAAGCTGGGATGTTTTTTCGGGCCAGCTGGATAGACAAATCCGTGCAGCTCAGGAACGACAAGGTGTTGCACTGACCTGTGCAGTAGAACGGCCTTCAGATCTTCCACAACGCTCACCTGTACTCGCACACGAACGCTCGCACAAAGCCACTTCGGCAGCGGCGCATAAAATACGGGTCGGTATTGCATCTATCGAAATCCGTAGAACGGCCTTGAGTCATGTCATAGACTGCCTTTATGATCAGGTTGATGAACTGTACATTTACCTGAATGATTATTCCTTTGTGCCGGACTTCCTGAAAAGGGAAAAGATTACCGTAATTCATGATCAAGGCGACGTTGGCGATCGTGGAAAATTCTATGGACTCATCGACTTTGAAGGATATTTCTTCACCTGTGATGATGACATCTCCTATCCTCCGTACTATGTCAAGCACTGTATCGATGGTATTGAGCGCTACGGCCGGAAGTCTGTAGTCGGATGGCATGGATCGCTTATTCTGCAGCCCTTTGAAGATTACTACACCCCAACATCCAGGCGTGTCTTGTCGTTCCGAGCGGGACGCCCCAAGGACACTGCAGTACACGTTCTGGGTACTGGATGCACTGCCTTCCACACCAGTACTATCCAGCTAAAATATGAAGATTTTAAAACATCTAATATGGCGGATATTTATTTTGCCCTGGTGGGTCAGGAGCAAAATATACCTTTCGTGGTCTTGAAGCACGACGCCGGTGAGGCGCTGCCTTTGGATATTCCAGATGACAAGGCCATTCATAAGGAATCCATGGCATCGACTGGTTCAAAAGCTGATACGAAAGCGTTGCAAAATAAGCTGGTTGCAGAACATGAAAGCTGGAACGCGCCCGTCGCCGATCTTGTTGTGCCACGCGATTCAAAGACTGTGGCTTATGTTGGCCGTGTTGATACAGAACGCTGGAAAAAAGGCGGCATCCTCAAGTCCGGTAAAATGATCATCAGCGCTCTGCGTCGATTCGGCCACAGGGTCATTCCCGTGGAGCTCGACACTGAATACAGCAGTCAGGTGTCCAGCATCAAAGATGCCGACATTGTCTGGATCTATCCTGGAGATCCAAATCGTCCAGATTTTCGCCTTGTAGAGCAACTGATTGAACATGCCGCAGGACGCGGTAAATCTGTTTTTGTCAACCTGTCTTTCAATGCGATGCCTGCTCGAACTGAGTGGATTATAGAGAAGCTCTCGGCCTGGAAACTTGCCTATGGCAATCGCGTGAAGGCCTGTGTGTTTACCAATACACTTAAAAGCCTTCCTTCCTTCGCTGAGCTTGAAGGCAATTTGGTTTGCCTGCCTAAAACCATTGACTTTGACGTAGACTTCCCCGCGCCGACATTTGGTTCTACCAAGGGGATATTCTTTGGCGACCTGCAAAAGTTGCTAAACAGGGAGTTGGTTGGCGGTGATATAGCTGACTGGCTTGACGCGCTACGAAAGGAGCTGCCAGGCGTTCCACTCTATGCCGTTCGTCAATATGGTGGGAACATTGACAGAGATTTGGGGCTTGAGGTTATACCTTACACCGTTGGCCAAGCGTGGGACGAGTTCATTTCATCTTGTCGCATCGTCACATGCTTAACGCCTCACGCCACGTTCGAAATGATACCTGTCGAGTCTGCCGGCTTAGGCATTCCTTCGATTTATCGACCGATGTTGCATGCTCACTCTGAAGCGCTTTCGGTTGCAGGAGTAGAAGTAAATAACATCGAAGAATTTGTCCATGCTTGCAAGTCTTTGTACAACGATGAAGCGATATGGAATAGTTACAGCACCGGTTCACGCCTGCGGGCACAAAGCCTTCATATAGATCACGTTTCTGCGTCTATTCATCAGCAGATGGTGATGGCTAGCCGCTGAGATAAAGGGTAAAAGCAATGGCGTTCAACAAGGAATTAAAGGCAAGAGGGTTGTTTGTAGCTGATCAGCACATACCCCGCTCGCCATTTCGATTTGAATCGAAAGTAACACTGGGCACCTGCGAAATACAGGCAGGTGTCAGTGTAGGCATGCACACTTATATCAATGATGGCTTTGTCCGCTCAAATGTTGTTATTGGCCGCTACTGCTCTATTGGTCGCAATGTGATAATTGGTTCAGGCCACCACGAAATGGGTTTTTTGTCTACAAGTTCATTTTTCCAGCCACCGCCAAATACAGGCTCCAGTATCAAGTTAGCGGATTACAAAAAAAGAATCAGAGTGCAAATAGGGCATGATGTTTGGGTAGGAGATCGTGCAATAATTTTGTCTGGTGTCACGGTCGGTAATGGCGCCGTTATTGCTGCTGGCTCGATTGTGACGAAAGACGTTGCTGACTATTCGGTTGTCGCTGGCGTTCCTGCAAAAGCGTTGAAATGGCGATTCGAGGATGAGACCGTTCGTGACCGGCTGTGCAAAGTACGCTGGCATGAATTTGATCCGGAAAGACTCAAGGCCCTGGACATTTCCAACATCCATGAAACCTTGGATACGCTGGAGTCTTGGCCGGATGATTGGCGGACCGCGAAAATTAGCCGGCATGTGCTGCTGTGAGACCGTCCGTGCAAGATAGACTGATAAGAGTGATAAAAAGGGTCGGCGACTACGCGCTAGACCTTGCATTTGGTTTATTTTGCCTGCGCAAAAGAACATACAGCGACGATGTGTACATTTTTTTGGCAATAAATGGCGCTGGTCTTGGCCATTTGACCAGAGCACTCGGTATCGCAAAGGCGCTGAAGCGTAAGAGACCTGATAGTAAAATCATATTTCTCACCACCAGCATCGGTGTGCCCTTGGTTGTTCGTCAAGGGTTTACCTGTTTTCATGTGCCACCTTTTGCCCTGGCGGGAGATGTAGGTTCGCGCGAATGGAATGGATTATTCTTTTCCCAGCTCTCAAGCCTGATTTCGCTGTATCGCCCGTCCAAAGTTGTATTTGACGGAACTGCCCCTTACGAGGGGCTGTTAAGAGCGATGCGACGATTCCCGGCGATCAAGTATGTCTGGATAAAAAGAGGGCTTTACAAGAGCGCGGCCCTTGATGAGAAACTAAAAAAGCATGTAAAGCGCTTTTCTTCCGTTATTATCCCCGGCGAAGTTGGTGATGAAACGTCAGCCCCAAACGAAAATGTGGTATTTGTACCACCCATTGTAATGTGTGGGTCTGATGAGGTTTTGCCCGCCGAGATTGCGATAGAGCGACTCGGATTGCTACCAAGCAAGAAAAGAGTACTTATTCAACTCGGAGCCGGAAATATCAATGATATTTCCGGCCAATTGGGGCAGGTCGTTTCATTCTTTAACGACCGTAGCGATGTGGAAGTCTGTGTCGCTCACTCGCCTATTTCTCTAAACCAGTTATTTCTTCCTAACGTGAAGAATATCGAAGTCTACCCGATGAGTTGGTATTTCTCGGCCTTCGATCTGGTGGTGTGTGCCGCAGGCTATAATTCGGTCTGCGAGATCGTTTATCACAAGGTTCCGGCAATCCTTATCCCCAACGTGTCTACAAAATCTGATGATCAAGTGACACGAGCGAAGATGGCGGCACTATTTGGAACCTTGGCGCTCAACGAGCCGCTGGATAGAAGCGAGTTTCTCAACTGCGTTAGCCAGCTTTTTGATGGACAAAATAACAATACTGCCAGCCGGACAGAATGCCGGATGGTGAATGGGGCGGACAACGCCTCTCATGTCATACTTAACATTTAGTGAGTAAAATTGATGTCTTCTGCGCTTGTTTTCAGACGCGACATTGCAGGGCTAAGGGCTGTTGCGGTTATTGGCGTATTGCTATTCCATCTCGGCTTCTCTTGGATTCCCGGTGGATTTGCAGGGGTTGATGTTTTTTTTGTAATTTCTGGCTATCTGATTACCAGTATATTACTGCGTGAGGCTGCATCCAAAAGCTTCACGTTCTCTGACTTCTATTTGCGCCGGGTAAAACGATTACTTCCTGCCGCTTTGGTAGTAATGGTATCCAGTTTGTTTGCCGGCTATTTCTTGCTGGCCCCTGCGGCATTTGAAAACTTGGCCTCCAGCACCCTGTACGCATCATTTTTTTCTGCGAACATATATTTCTACATGAATTCGGGTTACTTTGACCCAAGTTCTGAAGAATCGCCACTTTTACACATGTGGTCGCTGGGAGTGGAAGAGCAGTTTTATATATTTTTCCCTCTAATTATTATTGCGCTTCTTTCCCGGAGCCGACGCGCGGCCTTCATCGGAATCGCATCGCTTTTCATTACGTCTTTTATAGTTTGCTTGATCATGGCCGTTCAGGATCCGATGTTCGGGTTCTACATGTTCCCGATGCGGGCTTGGGAACTGGGTGTCGGATGCCTTCTTGCTTTTTCAGCTGGCAGCTCCGCCCCGAATCGAGTGAGAGAAGGCCTAGTACTGTTGGGTTTGGCATTGATTCTCGGGGCAATGCTGTTGTTGGATAAAGGGCTTTCCTATCCAAGTTACTGGGCTGCAGCTCCAGTGCTGGGGACTGCGTTGCTGATTCACTTTGGTCGTAATGTGGCATTAAGTGAGCGCTGCCTTGGCGCTTGGCCAATGCAATTTGTAGGCAACATTTCGTACTCTGTTTATTTGTGGCATTGGCCTCTGATTGTTTTCTATCGCACCTATTGGTCTGGAAAGGAACTTTCCTCCGCAGAAGCGATAGCGATTTTCTGCCTGAGTCTACTCATAGGGTGGCTGTCTTGGCGGTTTGTAGAGGAAAAAGTTCGTAAGACTTCTTTCAAGCCTCAATTTGTTGTTAGTGCTGCTACCTTGGCTACCTGCACACTGGTTCTTCTGGCAGGGTCTGTACTGCTATCGAACGGCTTTGAAAGCCGAGTCGCAAGAAACACTGTTGAACTTACAGATGTCAAAAAGATGTGGGATTGGCCTTGTGTGGAACAAAAACTTGTTCCGGGCGCCGGGCCAAGCTGCGTGATTGGGGCTAGCTGGAACGGCGCTGCGAAGCGGGGAGTTGTTTGGGGTGATAGCCATTCTGAACACTTTGCTGCCATTTTGGATCTGGTAGCTCGCAAGAAAAATATCTCTATCGTCATTGCTCCGCGCTCCTGCCCGCCTTACCTGAATACAAGCTACGTTGGTTATAATCGACCAGACAACCCACTTTTTGGCGAGCGCTGCACGACGAAGCAGAAGTTAATGTCTAAATGGATTAATGAAACCAAGGATCTTGACTTCATTATAATGGCCGCTGCCTGGAGCGGTCATGGTGATAGCCTTGTATCACTTTCAGCAGATGATAACAGGCGCGGCCCTGTGTTGATGTACGACGCCTTCACCGAGCTTCTTGGTCACTTGAAGCTTGACGGACGAAAATTGCTTTTCCTTGGTGAGGTGCCGAGACTGGATAGTAATTACAACGCCTGCGCTGCGGCCTCTTTGAGCATTCCATTCCGCCATTGTAATTATGATTTCCGCCACATGAATTACGGAAAGATTTCTGCTAGGCATGAACCTTATAATAGTGTTTTGACACAACTGGCGTCGGATTGGGGAGCAAAAGTCCTGCTCCCAAGTAAGGTGATGTGCACCCCTACTAACTGTGGAACTATTTTCGCGGGCGAGTTCGTATACCGGGATAACAATCATTTGCGTAGGAACTTAAAGCCTGAAACGAACGCGGCGCTCGCCAACATCATTGGTCTCGATGATTTTGTAGACAAGCTTTAGTATTTTCCGCAGGGGCTATTTTTAGTAGCCCCTGCCTTTGCACAGGGTAAAACACCAGCGTCATTATGGCTATAGGGTAGTAAAGATGAAAGGTTTGTGGTTGACCTCAGTGCTGAGCTCCTTCTTTCAGTGGTCGGTATCATTACTGAATAAACTTCTGCGCGGGGCAACACTCTGCACGTTATTGGTTTTATTTCTTTCCATTGTGTCTCAATTGTTTTTGATGGCGTCATTTTTATTACCATTAAAAGTCATCATATTAATTGGCTCAGAAGGCATGCCGGGTTACTTTCCAAGCGCATTACGAGCCTATGAGAAGAATCATGTTGTTCTATTTCTCGTAGCCCTGTCTGTAGTCTTTTATTTCTTATATTGGGCAAGTGAGCGTCTGATTCATATCTCCTCTGACAAAGGTGCGACAACACTTTTATCTCGCAGTCGCAAACTGATTATCTTTCCCAATCAGCGAGACCTTGCGAAGAGTTTTTTTCATCGTTACACCGGCATGCTGTCTGCATTTATTTTCTGCTTAATCGCATTTTGCTGTGTGGCTTTTGTTTTTGGTGCACTGGCACTATTTCTCACTGGGCTTGTTCTTACGATAGCATTGACATTAGCGCTTTTTCTCCAGTACTCCGAGTCCTTAAGAGAGATTGTTTACCGAAGCAGAGTGGTGATTTTTAACGCCGCTGCGGCGCTCATGTTCATGACCGGATTCTGCTTTATCGTCGTAGACTTCCTGTTGGGAGGGGGCGTGCCAGGTTATGTCGCAATCATTGCGCTTCTTCTGGTTAGGCAGATGTTTTTCCGCGCCTCTCAAGGCGTATTGGACGGTATGTCGCTGTCGTCGCAGCGGGAGCAAATCAACGCGCTCTTCTTCCACTCGCACTCTTATTCCGCCCGTAATGCTGTTTTTGACCGCCCAGGTTTTTGGGAATTGCTGGGGCAAAAGAACACCGTGATGATTGAGTCGGTCGTGCAGGATGTCACTGGACGAGAAGCGAGTGTCGTGGATTTTAAATGGCGCGAAGTTGGATGCTTTGGCGTGTTGGGCTTTGAGGCAAAGTGCCTGATAGATGGCAAACCAAAATTATTTGTTGCAAAGGTGTTCGAGCCAAGCCGAGAGGGCTTGCTCATGCACGAGCAAGCGCTTCTTTCGGTTGTTGATCAACATTTCCCTTCATTCTCGTTTTTAGGCAGCACCGTATTTGAAGAATTCAAGGTAAGTGTTTTCTCCGCCTATCCTTCAAGGGATATCGTATTGGCCGAACAAAACCTTTGTGGCCTGGAGGTATTAGCTGAGCTTTGGTCGCGGCCACCACCTGATACATTGGTGGATATGCATGCTCGCTCGAAGCCCACGATTTCTGTACGTGCGGCCGACATTGATTTTAGCCTTTTGAGATTAGCAGCTTATTCCGAACACGAGTCGGAAATGGTGGATCGTTGTGCTAGCTGGATGCCTGACATACTGGACTTTATGCAGAGCATGCCTCTTTCCATTTTCAATCCCGAGTTGAGCTTGGCATCCATGCGACGCACCGAAAATCAGGTTATTGTTTCGCATTGGGGAGCGTGGTCCATCGAACCCATTGGCGTGGGATGGTTCTTCAAAGATAGCAGCTATCGGTTTCTAAGCGAATGGCTGCAGTTCGCCAAGCAGCGACGACCTGAACTCGAGACACTGACTGAGGCACAAGTAACCTTGGTCTCCCTTATCTCAGCCTTGGATTTCTATTATCGCCGGCAGTCGTTTAGAAGTGCTATCGAATTACTTCCCAATATCTTGTCTGCGGCCGAGACATTTCTCGTTGAAGCTTGATGCCACTTAAACGAATAGTTTCCTTGGAGGGATAATGGCAACAGTTTCAATGATCGTGTGGAACGATTTTCTCAATGATGCTCGAGTTCTCAAAGAGGCCGAAACTCTGCAGAGCATGGGGCATGAGGTGACGGTCTTTGCACTGCACACGCAAGGCGTGACTTCTCGCACTCAAGTTTTGAGCAGTCAGATCAAGATAGTTCGTATTCCACGCAGCCTATTTTCTCGGCCAAATAGACTTCCAAGGCGTTCGGGCGTGGCGATCGATCAAATGGGATTTTTTGGGCGAATGTCTCGAATAGCGGCAAGGCTATGGACGCATGGCATGTTGTGTTGGCATATGGCTCGCAGACGCGCTGATGTAGTACACGCTCATGATGTCAATGTACTCCCGACCGCATGGCTAGCGGCCCGTTTGAGCAACGCGAGGCTTGTGTACGACGCTCACGAAATTAGCACCGGGAGAGAAGGCTATGCCAATTTCCGGACGCTGGTAGCGAACATCGAACGGGCCTTGATGCCACGAGCACAAGGCACCATCACCACTACTGACGCTCGAGCCAAGTTTTTTGCAAGGGCCTATGGTGTTGCGCGTCCAATTGTTCTGCAGAACCGACCGCGCTTCCAGGCGGTGCAGGCTTCGAATCGTATTCGCAGCGAACTCGAGCTCAAGCAACCTTGGCCTATCGTTCTGTATCAAGGAGGCTTGCAGCAAGGACGCGGGCTCGAGCGCCTTGTTCGGGTAGCGGCTCAGGTACCGAACACATACTTCATCTTCATCGGCGGAGGACGACTCGATGCAAGTTTGCGGTCCATCGCTGCAGAGCTGGGTCTAGAGGAACGGGTGTGCTTTATTCCAACCGTGGCTCTGGCAGAGCTGCCCAGTTATACCGCATCGGCAGACATCGGCGTTCAACCCATCGAAAATACCTGTTTGAACCACTATACCACTGATTCGAACAAGCTGTTCGAGTATGTGCAGGCTGGTTTGCCAGTGGTGGCCTCCGACCTACCGGAAATTCGTCGGGTAGTGAAAAGCCATGATCTTGGCCTGCTAGTACCTCCTGGAGACAACGATACTCTGGCCGCGGCACTCCGAACTTTAGTTGAGGACGACGCCAGGCGTATGCGTTATGCCGAGAATTCACGCGCTGCCGCTGCCGTATTGAACTGGGAGGCGCAGGAGAATGATCTGCTGGCGCTCTATACACGGGTGCTTGGGCCAACGGAGGGCTGACTAAATGCGTCCAGTGACAAAACGAATCCTCTTTCTCAGTTTCTTTTATCCCCCGGATCTTTCGGCTGGTTCATTTCGCTCTGCAGCGCTAGTGAAGGCGCTGCGTTCGCAGGGGGGGGATCGGGTGCATCTCGATGTGGTGACCACCCGGCCAAACCGTTACAACACCTTCAAACGCGAGGCAGATAGCAGCGAACAGCATGACGGCTTGCATATCCGACGAATTGTTCTACCGAAGAACAAAGGAGGACTGCTGGGGCAGGCTTGGTCGTTCCTATATTTTGCTATCGTGGCATTCCGGTTCGCGCGTGCCAGGAAATACGACGCGGTGTTCGCGACATCGTCTCGCTTGATGACTGCTGTGCTTGGGGCGTTCATAGCTGCTTGCAAAGGAGTACAGCTGTACCTCGACATCCGCGATATCTTTGTTGAGACGCTGGCAGGCGTGTTCAATGCTACCGTCTGGCGACCGGTGGTATGGCTGTTCTCGATGCTGGAGCGTTGGGTCATACGACGAGCAACTATCGTCAATCTTGTTTCGCCCGGTTTTTTGCCTTATTTCCAGTCTCGTTACCCGGATGGAAGATTTTCGTTATTCTCCAACGGGGTGGACGCGGATTTCATCGAGCCACTTGGCTGCACCGACAAAGGCCGAGTAAAAGGTGAGCCTTTGCGCGTGCTATATGCTGGCAACATTGGTGACGGACAGGGACTGCATCTAATCCTGCCTGCCTTGGCAGAGCAGTTACGAGGAAGGGTCAGGTTTCAGGTCATCGGTGATGGCAGGCACTTCAGCAGTCTTCGTGATGCACTTAGTCTGCGCCAGCTCGACAATGTCGAATTACTGGCACCCGTACCACGGCAGCAAATCAAGCTGTTCTATGAACAGGCCGATGTGCTCTTTCTGCACTTGAACGACTTGCAGGCTTTCAAGCGAGTATTGCCCTCAAAGCTGTTTGAATACGCAGCGTCAGGAAAACCAATATGGGCGGGGGTTAGCGGATTTTCTACTGATTTTATTAGCAAGGAAGTCGCCAATGCTGCTGTTTTTCCCTCGTGTGATGTAGCTTGCGCGATTGAAGCTTTCGAGGCAGTGCATTTAGCTAGCGTCGACCGCCGGCAATTCGTTGAACGTTACGGCCGCGAGCGTATCATGGGGGAGATGGCACGTGAGATAATGGCGATGGCCGGATCGACCTGATCCGAAGTTCATCGACGCGGTCGATAAAGGGTGAAAGTTTACGCTAGAGTCTGAAACGTTCGAGTAACCTTCAACTCATCGACTCCGTACGAAACACTATGCCACCAGGGTATCTCTGGCTTGTTCCATGCGCGGCTTGAGGCATCTATTTCGTACAGAGCCTTGGGTAGGATGAATCTCCAGCCCACAAGTAATGCAGGCTGGAGCCAGCGTTTACCAATTGACGATTGATACCTCTTCATTCGGAGGTGTGAATACGACCCCAGCCCGGTAGCCGTAGCTATCGCCCTTTTTAAACTCGAAGCCGTTGGGCCTGGTTGACAGGTCTGCCAGTACAACACCGAGATACCATCTAGAGTACTGGCTGCCTCTTATGAGCATTTGACGATCGTCCACGTAACGGACATCGCCGTCTTTGTATCCGCGATCCATCCAAAGCATCATGCCGCCATGCTCAGCGCTCTCAAAGGATGCTGCCCAGACACTGGGGTTTTGCGATTTTGGTCCAGTATTAAAATCAGCATCAACGTATGGTTCGGTTGAGACTTCTGAGCCATAGGATGTCCGCTGGCCTTTGAACCCGGTGGTGATAGGTTGAAGCGCGTAATCGACAACAACCCCTACATTCTCAAGAGCGGTATTGTCGGTATCAATATAAATCCCACCATCACGAAACTCGATTACAAACTGCTGACGCATCACCAGGCGCCCAGATTCCTTTGTATTGAAACCAACAATATCGTTTGTCACATACACTGTAATATCTTTAGCCTTACCTCTTCCAGGCGCATCTTTTTCAGCACCATCCACAACAATCTGGAAGTTGGTGTTTTTTGCTGTCGGCCTGCCGTCCGCAGCTCCTGTAGAACCATGGCTGCCACCCGTAAACGCCCGAGGGCCTTTATCGTAATTCTCGAGGGCTTTTACAATCAGTGGCGGAAGCCAACCACTATCGGAGCGATTGACTAGCATCCACTTACCGAAAACGTCTCCATTTTTCTGTCGATGTTCCACAGCACGTATATTTGGCAGATTATTTACACCCAGGCGCTGAAGTGTAATTCTATAGCTGTGATCGCCATCATCCCACCAAACCCGCAGAATTTTTTCATCCCTGAGATCCCAGCCAAGATCAGAAATTCCTCTTTCTTTTTTCTCGCCGGATACAGACCAGAAGTCATTACCTTTGAACGGTGGCAAGTCACTTTTAGGCAATGATACTATTACTAATACTGCGATCGCTAATGCAGTAGCAAAAACTAAAGTCTTTTTTTTCACGAATTGCTCTTCCAGAAATGGCCCCTCCCGGGCCTTGCAGTCGCAATACTATCCTTTGAAACGAGGATTCGCAAAAGTAGAGAACCGCTTACGTTGGCCACTTACGGCAAACTGCTTGCAGAGTCCCCGCCTTCGGCCGCTGATTCTTTTGATGGCACAGCGTTACCAACTCTCGGATGTGGCAAAAGGCTGCTTTTGCTGACCTCATTATCTACAACCATGGTGGTAGCGGCCCGCCCAAGCGACCGCCTGAAGCCTGATGGCATGCTCTGGCTGCGATTCGGGGACCTGGCACCGCTCTCACTAAAACGAATGCTCACCCCCTCTCAATAAACCCTACCCCCACCAACCTCTTCAAATACTGCCCATACCCATTCTTAGCCAACGGCTCAGCCAGCTTCAGCAACTGCTCGGCCCCAATCCACCCCTGCCTATACGCCACCTCTTCCGGACAAGCCACCTTCAACCCCTGCCGCCGCTCGATGGTCGCGATATAGCCACTTGCCTCCAGCAACGAATCATGCGTCCCGGTGTCCAGCCAGGCATACCCGCGCCCCATGATTTCTACCGACAACCGGTGCTGCTCCAGGTATGTGCGGTTTACATCGGTGATCTCCAACTCGCCCCGCCCAGACGGTCGGATGCCCCTGGCAATCTCGATCACATCGTTGTCGTAGAAGTACAACCCGGTCACGGCATAGTTGGACTTGGGTTTGGCCGGTTTCTCCTCCAGGCTGATCGCATTGCCCTGCCCGTCGAACTCGACCACGCCGTAACGCTCGGGATCTTGCACGTGATAGGCGAACACGCTGGCGCTATCCTGGCGGTCCATGGCACTGCGCAGCAACTGCTGGAAGTCATGGCCGTAATAGATATTGTCACCCAGCACCAGCGCCGTGGAGGCGTTGCCGATGAAGCCTTCGCCAATCAGAAAGGCCTGGGCCAGGCCGTCCGGGGATGGCTGTACAGCGTAGCTAATGTTAATGCCCCACCGGTGGCCGTCGCCCAAAAGTTGTTCGAAACGCGGGGTGTCCTGCGGGGTGGAGATGATCAGGATGTCCTGGATACCCGCCAGCATCAGGGTGGTCAGCGGGTAGTAGATCATCGGCTTGTCATAAACCGGCAGCAGCTGCTTGGAAATAGCCAGGGTCGCTGGGTGCAGACGGGTACCCGAACCGCCCGCCAGAATGATGCCTTTACGCTTCATAGTGGTCATTTCTCGTGTATTTCCGTGAGCATGCGTGCCACACCCAGGCGCCAGTCTGGCAAGGTCAGGGCAAAGGCTTTCTGCAGTTTGTAGGTATCCAGACGCGAGTTGGCCGGCCGCTTGGCCGCAGTCGGATAGGCATCAGTGGTCAGCGGGCTGATCTGTCCGGCATGGGCCTTCAACGGCACGCCCTGTGCTGCAGCCTGCTCCAGCACATAGCGGGCGTAGCCGCACCAAGTGGTTTCGCCGCCAGCAGCCAAGTGATACAGGCCAGCCAGAGTTGGGTTGGCGCGGGTGGCAGTGATGGCGTGAGCGGTAATGTCGGCAATCAGTTCGGCGCCCGTCGGGGCGCCGTGCTGGTCATCGATCACGCCAAGGCTGTCGCGTTCCGCAGCCAGGCGCAGCATGGTCTTGGCGAAGTTGTTGCCGCGTGCGGCATACACCCAGCAGGTTCGGAAGATCAGGTGTTGGCAACCGGCGGCCTGGATGGCCTGTTCGCCGGCTAGCTTGCTTTCGCCATAGGCATTCCGTGGGCCGACGCTGTCGTCTTCGCGCCAGGCTTGGGTACCCTGCCCTGGGAACACGTAATCGGTGGAGTAATGCACCAGCAATGCTCCGCAGTCGGCGGCGGCGCGGGCCAGCACGCCGACGGCTTCAGCGTTTACCTTGAAGGCTTGATCGCGGTCGCTTTCTGCCTTGTCCACGGCAGTGTAGGCGGCGGCGTTGACGATTACATCGGGGGCGTAGGCGCGCACTGTTTCGGCCAGGCCCGGCAGGTTGGCCAGGTCGCCGCAGTGTGCCTGGCTGCGGGAATTGAGCGCCAGCACCTGGCCCAGCGGGGCCAGGCTGCGTTGCAGCTCCCAACCTACCTGGCCGTCCTTGCCCAGTAGCAGTATCTTCATGCCGAGCGCCCTGCGTAGTTTTTCTCGACCCAGTCCCGGTAGCTGCCGGATTGTACGTTCTGCACCCAATCCTGGTTGTCGAGGTACCAGGCCACGGTCTTGCGAATGCCGGTTTCGAAGGTTTCGGCAGGCTTCCAACCCAGTTCGCGCTCAAGCTTGCGGGCGTCGATGGCGTAGCGGCGGTCATGGCCTGGGCGGTCGGTCACGTAAGTGATCTGCTCGGCGTAGGGCTTGCCGTCGGCGCGGGGGCGCAGTTCGTCCAGCAGGGCGCACACGCGGTTGACGATTTCCAGGTTGGGCTTTTCGTTCCAGCCGCCCACGTTGTACACCTCACCGGTCTTGCCGGCTTCCAGTACGCGGCGGATGGCGCTGCAGTGGTCCTTGACGTACAGCCAGTCGCGAATCTGCTGGCCGTCGCCGTATACCGGCAACGGTTTGCCGGCCAGGGCGTTGACGATCATCAGAGGGATGAGCTTTTCCGGGAAGTGGTAAGGGCCGTAGTTGTTCGAGCAGTTGGTGGTCAGCACCGGCAGGCCGTAGGTGTGGTGGTACGAGCGCACCAGGTGGTCGCTGGCGGCCTTGCTGGCCGAGTATGGGCTGTTGGGCTGGTACTGGTGGGTTTCGGTGAAGGCCGGTTCGCCGGCGGCCAGCGAACCGTACACTTCGTCAGTGGACACATGCAGGAAACGGAACGCCTTGCGCGCCTGTTCATCCAGGCCCCCCCAGTAGGCGCGTACGGCTTCCAGCAGGCGGAAGGTGCCAACAATGTTGGTTTCGATGAAGTCTTCCGGGCCGTGAATCGAGCGGTCTACGTGCGACTCGGCGGCAAAGTTGACGATGGCGCGTGGCTGGTGGGTTTTCAGCAGCTTCTCTACCAGCGCGGAATCACCAATGTCGCCATGCACGAAAATGTGCCGCGCGTCGTCCTGCAGGCTGCTCAGGGTCTGCAGGTTGCCTGCGTAGGTAAGTTTGTCGAGGTTGACCACGGGCTCGTCATTGCCGGCCAGCCAGTCCAACACGAAGTTCCCGCCGATAAAGCCTGCACCGCCGGTTACCAGAATGGTCATATTTGTCTGCTTCCGCTGTCATGTTCTGCTCTCCCACTTTCTGGATTCTAGCCTGTCGGCGATTGATCCGAGAGCGAGAGGCGACATCAACATGCCACTCGACCATGACCGCGCGGGTTACTTCGTTCAATCGAAGCACTCCAACTCTTGCAGCGTTTTGCCCAATTGGTCCTTGCCCGATAGGAACGGCTGCTCAATAGGCCATTGAATGCCGACCGCTGGGTCATTCCAGGCTAGGCAACGTTCGAATTGGGGGGCGTAGTAAGCCGTGGTCTTGTACAGGAATTCCGCATGGTCGGACAACACTACGAAGCCGTGCGCGAAGCCTTCCGGTATCCAGAGTTGGTGCTTGTTGTTTGCTGAAAGGTGGGCGCCGACCCAACGGCCAAAGGTACGCGATGAACGGCGCAGGTCTACCGCAACATCGAACACTTCACCGACCACTACTCTTACCAGTTTCCCTTGGGGTTGGTGTACCTGATAGTGGAGGCCGCGCAGAACGTGCTGTCGCGAGCTGGAGTGGTTGTCCTGGACGAAGTTGACGGGGCGTCCTACGGCACGTTCGAAGGCTGTGTGATTGAAGCTTTCGAAGAAGAATCCGCGTTCATCGGTGAATACGTTTGGCTCGAGCAGGAGTACTTCGGGTATTGCGAGAGGGGTTGCTTTCATTCAACGGCCTTGAAAGGTAAAGCATGGGGGCAGGAGATTGTGGGGGTAGGCATTCACTATCCCTGTGGGAGCGGGTTTACCCGCGAACACCGGCGTAGCCGGTGCCAAATACGGCGTCGTACTATTCGCGAGTAAACCCGCCCCACAGGGAAAGCGCAAACTTTTGAGCCTTGAGCAAGACTAACCCGCGCACTGCAGCTGAATCAGGGTTCCAGCCGTCGCTGCTGGTAAAGCCAGTCCACAATCTCGCCTTCCGGCGAATAGCCGCTTACAGTTTCGCGCAACAACTGCCGTACCCGCACAAAATCATCTGCCGCCACCGCCGCCAGCAATTGCCGCAGCACATCCTTTAGCGTATCCCAGGCCAGGAAGTCTTCGTTGGCGCTCATGATCATCGGGTGGCGAGTGGCAATCACGTTATCGCCAATCAACAGCTCCTCGTACAGCTTCTCCCCTGGCCGCAGACCGCTGAACTCGATGGCAATATCGCCCATCGGGTTACGTTCGGAGCGCACGCTGAAGCCGGACAGGTGAATCATCTTCTCAGCCAGCTCCACAATCTTCACCGGCTCGCCCATATCCAGCACGAACACATCACCACCCTTGCCCATCGAGCCGGCCTGAATCACCAGCTGCGCCGCTTCGGGGATGGTCATGAAGTAACGGGTGATCTTCGGGTGGGTGACCGTCAGCGGGCCACCTGCCTTGATCTGTTTGTGGAAAAGCGGAATCACCGAACCCGACGAGCCCAGCACATTGCCGAAGCGAACCATGGTGAAACGTGTCTTGTTCACCTGCGAGACATTGCTGCTGTCGCCGAACAGCACTGGCGCCATTTCCCGGCTAAGGGCTTGCAGGGTCATTTCCGCCAAGCGTTTGGTGCTGCCCATCACGTTGGTAGGGCGCACAGCTTTGTCGGTAGAAATCAGCACGAAGTTGGCAACGCCAGCCTGAAGCGCAGCCTGGGCGGTGTGCAGGGTGCCGATGACGTTGTTCATCAGGCCTTCGGCGATGTTGTGCTCCACCATCGGCACGTGCTTGTAGGCGGCGGCGTGATAGACGGTGTCGACCCGCCAGGTTTTCATTATATCGAACAGTTGCGGCTGGTTGCGGACCGAACCCAGGATTGGTACCAGGCACACCGACAGCGATTCGCGGGCTATGCGCTGCTCGAGTTCGGAGAGGATGCTGTACAAGTTGAACTCGCTGTGATCGAACAGCAGCAAGGTTTTCGGCGCCTGGCCCAGAATCTGTCGGCACAGTTCCGAGCCGATCGAACCACCGGCACCGGTCACCATCACAGTCTGCTCGACGATGCAGCGCTCCAGCAGGTCGGCCTGAGCGGGCACCGCATCGCGGCCCAGCAAGTCAGCAATGTCCACTTCCTGGATGTCGTCCACCTTGACTTTGCCGCTGGCCAGGTCCATGAAGCTGGGGATACTGCGCACGTGCAGCGGGTAGCCTTCAAGGAAGTTGAGGATCTCGCGGCGGCGGGTGCGGGTGGAGGATGGTATGGCCAGCAGAATTTCCTGGGCGCCGGTAGCATCAATCATGTCTTGCAACTGGTCAGGGCGGTACACCTGCAGGCCGGCAATCACCCTGTCGGTGATGCTCGGATCATCGTCGATGAACGCTACCGGGCGCAGCGCTCGGTCGGACCGCAAGGCTGCAACCAATTGGTTGCCGGCACCACCAGCACCATACACGGCCACCCGCGGCAAACCGTCGCCGCGGCTGCTATTGGTAAAGGGCACGTGCTGCACGGCGGTGGTAAACCAGTCGCCAAGAAAGTACTGGCGCATGGCCAGACGAAGGCCGCCGACCATGATCAGGCTCAGCCACCAGTAGTTGAAGGTGATGGAGCGTGGCACTACGTTTTGATGGTTGCTTGACCAATAAATGATAAAACCGAGAATCAGCGCGGACAGGGTTACAGCCTTGGTGATGGCAATCAGCGCGTCAGTGCCGAAGTAGCGCATTACCGCGCGGTACAGACCAAAGCGGATGAACAGAGGGATGCCTACCATCGGCGCGACGAGGAACAGCCAGCCGTGGTCGAGGATGGGGTTGGCCAACTCGTCGATGCCAAGGCGTACCACGAACGCCAGCCACAAGGCAGCCCAGATCAGGACCACATCGGTCAACACCTGCAGCAAGCGTTTGTATCTACGTGGTAGAGCAAGCAGTTTAGCGCGCACCTTGTCCATCGCTCCTCTGAAACGTTTCCAGAAATTCCCTGACATCAAGTCGCTCACATCACCTTAATGTCTTTCTTCAATTTGGCCAGCGCGAAAGCGCACCGCCAGCAGCACCAGCGGGATATAGGCAAGCAACACGCCCACTGTGCCATCCAGGCCTAGCCGCGCAACGCAAAAAGCTATCGGCAGCAACCAGCACAGGTTCAGCGCGGCTACCGCCAGCGTTACCGGTAGGTGCCTGCCGAATTGCCGCGAGGCGAACTGATAGCCGTGGCTGCGATGGGCCTCGTACACCTTGTCACCGCGCAGTAGGCGGCGCACCAAGGTATAGGTTGCGTCGACAATGAACACCCCGAGCAGGATCAACCAGCACCAGAGCAGCTCCGGGGCCAACCAGGCCGCCTGCAAAGACAGGCCTCCGAGGACGATGCCGAGGAAGCCGCTGCCAGCGTCACCCATGAAGATTTTTGCCGGCGGGAAGTTCCAGAACAGGAACCCGGCCACCGCAGCGGCCAGCAGCAATGGCAGCACGGCATGCCCCCCCAAGCCCGCCAAAGAGTATAGCGAAGCCGCTCCCAGGCACACAGTGATGGCTTCGATGCTCGCAATGCCGTCGATGCCGTCCATGAAGTTGTAAAGGTTCAACAGCCACACCAGGTATACGGCGGCCAGTACGCCCCCCAGCCAACCTAGATCCACCTGCCAGCCAAAGAAAGTGAGCGGCGGCAGCCCGCCCATCCAGACCAGCATCCAGGTGGCGGCTATGAAATGCCCCAGCAGACGCCAGCGGGCCGGAATGTGACCGTGGTCGTCCATGAAACCGATAATGGCGATCAGCGCACCGCCGCCACCCAGAGCCATCAGCGTGCGGCTCTCCCCTACCCCGCTGAGCATTACACCGACAATAGCCAGCAGGAAAGTCACCACGATCGCCACACCACCACCGCGTGGCGTAGGTACGGTGTGCGAACTGCGGGCATTGGGCACATCGATGACACTTCGCGCCAGCGCGTAGCGGCGCAGGCCGGCGGTCATCAGCAAGGACAGCAGCAGTACGGTGGGTAAAGCCCAAAAGAGCATCATTGATTGTTTTTTTCCTGATAGTACCTGGCTGCTGCCAAAAGGGCCGCATCCACCCGCACCGGGGGTCGCCAGCCGAGCAGTTTACAGGTTTTATCGATGTCTACTTGTAGCGAGCCACACAGGCGCTGGGACAGCGAACCCTTGCCCAGGACCTTGGCACCGCTGCTCAACAGCCAGGCCGGCACCGGCAGCAGACGTGCCGGCTTGCCCAGGGCTCTGGCCATGCGCGCCAGCAGTTCGGTGGTGGACAGGTCTTCGCCATCACTGACCAGAAACACCTGGTTGGCCGCTGCCGGGTGGTCGATGCAGGTCAGTACCAGGTCCACCACGTTGTCCAGCGCCACCAGACTGCGACGGTTGTGAATGGCGCCAAAAGGTAACGGCACGCCACGGTCAAGCCAGCGCATCATGCTGAGGAAGTTGGCCTTCACCCCCGGGCCATACACCAGTACCGGGCGGATGATGACGATTTCCATACCGGTTTGCGCTCCCAGCGCCAGCAGCCCCTGCTCCGCCTCGTGCTTGGAAATACCGTAGGGGTCGACCGGGTGCGGCATGTCATCGGCACTATAGGCCTGGCCAGGGTGGGTCTGCTCGCCATTGACCTTGATAGAGCTGATGAACACGAAACGGCGGGCACCGGCCGCGCTGGCAGCGCGGGCGAAGGCCAAGGTACCGTCAACGTTGATGCGGCGAAACTCTGCCAGCGGGTCGCTGGCGGTGTCGCTCATGATGTGCACGCGCGATGCACAGTGCACCACCACATCGGGACGGTGGGCCAGCAACTGCGCGCTCTGGTCATCGGTGAGGTCGCCAATCGGGTAACTGACAACCCCAGCTGGCATCTGGCGCAATGGTGAACGCAAAGGGACGACTGTTTCGACGTTTGCATTACGACTGAGCGCCTTCAGTACTGCCCCCCCGACGAAGCCGGACGCACCCGTCAAAATTACTTTCATTCGCACCTGATCACTTTTTGGGTTTAGTGGTTATTACTATCGGACAGAACGCATGACAATTGAAGGCTCGCACGTAACATGCAGAAATTTCTGACAAAACCTTGGTCTAGGACACCCAGGCATCAGCTAATTTGCGCAAGCTGAACAGCGGATACACACGACCCTAATGAATCCGAACCAAAACTACAAATCGGCTGTCGATATTCCAGCTCATATCCATGAGCGATATCAAAATGCCTCGACGCCATTGCATACAGAGCATGGACAGCCTATGCAAAACAAAACAGAATCCCTCCTCCGTTCCAGGTACCTATAAGAATCCATGTCCACAGGGAAAGTCACCAACGCGCTATCCTCCCCCATAGCCGCAAGTATTGCCGCCATATTTGGCCGCTTCCTGCTGCTGGGTACCGGCGCCCTGACGGGCATCATCATTCCCCTGACCATGCCGCAAACTTCGGTGGGGCTGTTCTTTCTGGCGCAATCGCTGATTGCCGCACTCGCTACCTTGGGCCAGTTGGGGCTAAGCATCACCGCACCGGCCTGTATTTCCACAGCACAGGGGCACCGCGACGGTGGTCAGGTCAAACAGGTATTACGCCGCACCTTGCTGCTGGCGGTGCTTTCGACCATTGCCCTGGCCATCGGGTTCAACGTTTTCATGCAGGTGTTGTCGCGTTACGAAGGCGACGACCTGCTGCGCCTGCTGCACGGTATTGCGCCGCTCGTGTCGCTGAGCATGATCCTGGCGGCGATGAGCACTATCCTGTCCGAACAGCACCGGGCGCTGGGCCACTTCGTGCAAGCCAGCTTCCTGACCACCGGGGCCAGCCTGGCCAGTGCAGCAACGGTGATCCTGGCCTGGCGCGGCGAATTGCACATAGAGCTGAGCACGTTGATCCTGGCCGGTGCGGTGGGTGCCGGCTGCACCACGCTGCTGGGCGCCTGGAGTCTGCGGCGCTGGTATCGGGCGCAGCAGCAGGACAAGCCAGCCAGCAACATTGGCTATACTACCCTGCTGCGTGAAACCCGCCCCAACCTCACCACTACCGTGGTGCTGTTCATCATGGCGCAGGCCGACTTATGGATCATCGCCTGGTTCGGTGATGCGGCCGGGCTGGCCATCTATGGCCTGGCTTCACGCCTGGCAGCCTTGGTACTGATACCTTTGGCGGTGATCAACACGGTGGTGGCGCCCTCCATCGGGCGCATCTGGGTTCGGGGCAAAAGGCGCTACCTGCAGCGCGTGCTGGGGGTGGGCGCTGGTGCAGCGACGGTGCTCGGCCTGGCGGGCTACCTACTGTTCATTCTGTGCGGCCAGTTCCTGCTGGCCCATGTCTGGTCCAGCGAATACGCCAATGCATACTATATTTTTGCCATCCTCGGCGTTTCGCAACTGGCGCAAACTTACGCCGGTACTGCCGGGTTTGTGCTGATGATGCTGCAGAAACAGCACGTGGCCATGCGTATTTCCGTGATCAGCGGCCTATGCATGATTGCGGCCGGACTAGTGGCCATGTGGCTGCATGGAATCATCGGTTTGGCCGTGGTATACAGCCTCGGTGGGGTCTGCCAATCGCTGGCACAGATCTATTGCGTCAAACGCATATTCAACCTCAGCACTACCGCCGATTACTCTTCATTGCGCAGGTTCATGCGCCTCTATTACCGTCGAAAGGTATCTCATGGACGCTAGCAACATAATGCCCAAGGTGTCGATCATCATCCCTACCTATAATACCGGGCGCTATGTTCTGGATGCGATCGACAGTGTGCTACAGCAGACCTACCCGAACGTAGAGCTGATCGTCGTCGACGATGGCTCCACCGACGACACCGCGGCACTGCTGGAGCAACACCCGGGCAATTTCATTCGTTACCGTCAAGTCAACGCCGGACAGAGTGCGGCGATGAATTTTGGCTGGCAGCAAAGTAGTGGCGAGCTGCTAGGTTACCTGAGCGCCGACGACCGCCTGCACCCACGCGCCGTCGAGGCCATCGTCGCAACCATGGCCAAGGAGCCTGAGGCCGTGCTGGCCTACCCGGACTTCTGCGTCATCGATGAAGACTCCAAGCACGTGCGCACTGTGCAGACACCCGACTACGAAGAGCGCCTGCTGATCGCAAACTTCCAGTGCCTGCCAGGCCCTGGGGCGCTGTTCCGGCGTTCGGTGTGGGACAAGGTGGGTGGCTGGAACACCGGACTGCGCAATATCCCGGACATGGACTTCTTCCTGCGCCTTTGCCAATACGGGCCATTTACTCGGGTGGCCGAGCCACTGGCAGACTTCCGCATACACTCCGGCTCGACCACTTACAACCCATGCAACGCCGAACGTTCCGACGAGCCGCTGAAGGTAATCAACAGCCTTTACCAGACCAGCGGTCTGTCGCCTTCCATCCTTGGCTGGAAGCGCAAGGCGGTTGCCAATGCCCATATGCTTTCGGGCTTCATGCACGGATTCTCCGGGCGCTATGCAATGTTCGTGGTACGCATGGGCAAGGCCGCACTGCTGGACCCGCCGTCGATTCTTTCCCGCAAGATGGTAAGTTACGTGCTGACCATTTTCAGGCCCAAGTCCAAAGCCTGAGTTTCCGGGGCAATCGATGATTGCCCCAACTCCGTTAATCTTGTGCAGCGCCTGTAGGTTCAGCGGTCCCGCAGGTATCGAGAGCAGCAAAACCATTATCCCCCTCCTGGAGCGCGCGGATGAAGAGTGTTCAAGCTCACTTGCTGGGTAACCGCTACTTGCATGTCAGTGCGTTACTGCTGGTTGCCGTGGCCACACTCGCCGCAGCAGTGGACTATCCAGCGTCCCTGGCGCCGCTGCTGCTTAACGGTTTTCTGGCCGGCTTGCTGGTACGCAGCTTGCTGTCCAACCGCACCAGCTTCTTCTCGTTCTTCCTGTTGGCATTCCTGATTCTCGGCTGCTGGGCGAAGCTGGTGCTGCATTTCATTCTCGGCACCCAGTTCATCGAACCAATCGGGGCCTTCGATAATTCGTCGAAGGCATGGGATTCAGCCATGCTGGCCCTGAATATCGCATTTGCCACACTACTGGCCTGCCAAGCCGTTGCTTCGCGCCTACAGCCGCCAGCAGTCATCCATATCGAGCGGCCGCGCGGGCTGCTCAAACCGTCCATGTGGCTGGCCATACTGCTCACGGCCCTGTTACTGGCCGCAAATTTCAAGTTTGCCATTCTCAAGGTGGGCACCGAGCCTGCGCTGAAGCTCCACAGCTACGTCTACGTACTGGTCTCGTTCATGATCGCCTGGGGCAACCTGATCCTGCTTGCCACCTTGGGTTACTGGCTGGTACAGGCGCGCCAGATGAAGCTGGAGACGCTGTTCTACATTCTCATTCTGGAAGGCGCGGTAACAGCGGTATCCATGGGCAGTCGGGCGCAGATGATCCTGCATGTGGCCGCGCCGTTCGCGGTTTACCTGGTGCATGGCCGCGATCTGGTCACTGCATTGCGCTTCGTCCAATGGATCAGGATTCTGCTGGTGACGGCGGTGTTGTTCGTGGCATCACTGCTATTGGTGTCTGCCGACCGACTGCAGTCGTTCGCCCAAGCCCGACCAGTCGTGGCCTCCATGGCTATCGGCGAGCAGGCGGTGAGCGACGTCAAACTGGCGCCTGTGCGTCCATCTACCAGCCTGCTCATAGCACCGGCCGATTCAGCGCAGGCAGTTGCAGGCGCACTGGCACCAGCACTCCCTCAACTGCAGCTGATCGCGAACCCAGTATCGGCGGCGCCTGTCTACGCAAAACCTGTTCCAGTAACCGTGGCTCCTCTCGAGGAAACCGCCGAGGTCAAGCGTGCCCGCTGGAAAGGTATGCTGATGGAACTGAGCAAACTGGTGGTGGACCGCTGGGTTGGCCTGGAAGGGATACTGGCGGTGGTCAGCCACGAGAACACCGGCTGGCCTCTATTTCTGCGCAGCCTGGCCGAGCGCCCGGAAGCCGGCACTCAGGCCATCTACCAGCGTATGTCGAATGCACAGTACCAGGCTTTCGAAAACTTCACGTTCATGACCATTCCCGGCCCGCTGGCCATTCTGCTCTACAGCGGCAACCTGGCAGTGCTGGCCGCCGGCCTGACACTGCTGTTTGCCGCCGGCATTCTTGCCGAACGGCTGGCGAGCCAACTGGTTGGCAATGTATTCACTCGCGCGACCATTGGTGTGGCCTTGGCCTATCTGGTGGTGCAGACCAACTTCCCGCGCGTGCAGATGTTCTTCCTCATCGAACTACTTGGGTTCATCGCGGGATTGTATCTGGCGCGCATTATTGTAAGTGCTCCAAGAACGGGGTCGGTTGCACTCACACCAGCGCTTTAATTCATCGTTTCGGCTTCAGGGACAGAGGGGATCGCCGGAGGTATCCGACGAACGTGCGAAAGATTATCGCACCGCTGCGCCTCGCTACTTGTCAAAGCGAGGTCAATCCTCCCAACCCTAAGCCGAGCACATGCCGATACTGCCTGTTGATCGGCCTGGCTCAGGTGTGATCAGGCAGATCCCCTCACTATGACTGTGGCTATAAGGACTTACAGCTCGAGCGCACCCATTGACGCCATGCTGGCGCCGCTATTTTCGCTATGCGCCTGGGTAACACTGAACCCGTATTTTCTCTGGAATTCGTTGCGTCACATGGCAATTGCCGGGATGCTTTCGGGTTGCCTGGCCATCGGCGCCTTCCTGCTCGGCGACCGCCCGCGCCGGCGCGAGGTGCCAGGGTTCATCCTGATATGCCTTTTCGTGCTCTACATCAGCATGTTGCCCAAGCTCGACGGCAGTACTACGCGCTGGTATTTCGTGCTACCAACCATCTTTGCCCTTGCGGTGTTCTCAGACCAGCGCCGCGGCAAGGTACTGCAATGGTTCGCCTGGTTCTTCGCGGTCAGCCTGATCCCGGGTATCGTCGTGTCCCTGTGCAAGATTGCCGGCCTGACGGTGCATATGGACCGCCTGCCTCTGCTCAACCCTGCGATGGCTGAAGCCGGGGGTTTCTACTTGCACGCACCCGGGGCGCTTCTGCTGTCCGGCAACCACGTGTCGCTACCTTGGGGTGGCGAACTCTACCGGTTGTGCGCCATGTACGACGAGCCCGGCATGGTCGGCACAGTTTCGGCATTCCTCCTGGCGGGCAACCGCTTCAGGCTCAAGCCTTTCCCTTTTCTCATCATCTTTGTTGGTGGTGTGTTGTCGTTTTCCCTGGCATTCATAGTCATGGCTACCATCGGCTTCCTGTTCCGTCTGATGCAGGCGCGCTCACCGCTGACCCTGCTTCCACTGGCCATCCTCGGGCTGTTCGGCCTGCTGGTATTGGGCATCATCAAGCCTGACGGCCCGGACCGGCAACCAACGGCACCCACGCCAGCACGGACACACGCCCTCGACCCGAGCACTCCGACCCGACAAGCACTGGTCATCCCGCAGGGTAAAAACGCCACATCATCGGCCAGCACTGGCGCCCCAGTGTCTGCTGCACCAGTTGCAGTGCAACCGCCAGAACCTGACCAACAATTGCGCCAGACCGAGTACATCAACAATCGCTCGTTACCAGAGATGGACAAACTCTTCGCCCGGTACCTGGATGCAGACACCCGTACTCTGCTGTTCGGCATGGGGGCCGACTCCAGCGTGGTCTATGGCGGGGTTTCGCAGGTGGTGACACGCATACTTACAGATTTTGGCCTGATCGGTGCCGTGCTGTTCGCGTTGGCCATGATCAGCCTGACCCTGGCCATAACCCACAATGCCAAGCGCCGTTTGTGGGTGCTGCTGTTCTTCGGTCTGTTTGCGTTAAGCATCTACCAGCGCCCGATCGTTTGGATGCCCTATGCATTTACCCTGTTCATTTGCAGCTCAACCCTGGCAGGACGCCGCAAATCGGCTAGCGAGGTGCAACCGGCAAGCTGAACCTTATCTCGCCACGGTCAGGCCGACACTGGTGCTTTCAGACACAGCTGGCGACGCGGCCCATTCGGCACCTGAGCTTCTGGCGATAGCCAGCGCAAACAGCGATGCCAGCAAAGTATCATAAGCCGGTGTCAGTAAAACTACTTCAAAGAGGCTCCAAAGGAGTGTAACGGCTGAGGCTATGAACACCGAGCGCCAAAACGTCGAGCCGCTTGCCAGTTGCGAAAACAGCCGCATGACGCAGTAAAGATAAAACAGGTAGACGGCAGTACCGCCCACCCCCAGCAACAGGAGCATGTTCAAGATCGAATTGTGCGGGTCCCATGCCAATCCATTGAATATGTAGAAATATTCGGAGCGTGGCGTACCGATCAGCGGATGGTCGGCAATGTGATACACCGCCGCATGCCAAAGGCCTGCGCGGATGGACAAGGACTCCGGCAACCCGTCTTTCAGGAAGAAAGCGGTCAGGAACACAATCAGGCTGCAGGTAATGAACGCAAAGGCAAAAAAACGGGGGTATCGGGTAAGCAGTGTGGTTCTGGTGTCGAGCAACCAGATGGCGACAGCGAGCATCAACATCGCATACCCGGTACGGGAAAACGTGAACATGAATGCCCCAACCAGGGCAATGGCACATAGGTACTGCCTGGCATACAAAGCCACCAGAGTACCGACCAGCAAAAAGACGGCCAGGTAGTTGGAGCTTCCCAGAGGCGTCGCAACCAGATTCTTCAAGGTGTAGAAATCGAGCTGTTCCCGATAACCAAGCGCCGCATTCGCCAGCATGATGAACGCAATCAATATACAGCCGAAGAGGATGCAGTTCTGAACCAGCAATTCTTCGACCCTGCATCTGCTCAGCACCAGGATGGATACGGCAGAGTAAAAGAAGCAAAAGTAGACGGAGATATCATTCTTGATCGGTGGGTACGCACCGAAAAACTGAAACACTACCGGCAGGCAAGCCAGCGCGGGCATCACCGCCTGCCACTTGATCGTTCTGATCTTCAAGCGTAACGCCAGCATCGGCAAAATATATATTGCGAGCGGTAGCGTCACCCTTGCATAGATATTTCCATAAAATATCGCCAGGAAAAACAATGCAAACAGCACATGCTCCTGGGTAACGCCTTTATAACAACGCTCAAGCACCGACATTTCAAACCTGACCGCCATGAATCGTTGAAAGGACAGCTGCGCCTCGTCATCCTGCATCGCCGGGGAGCTAGCACAACTGCGATGCCCTCCGGCGAAGCCGACAGGCACGCTCACTCGACCATCGAACCCGTACGCAGCAGGCGGGTAAAACGCTGCAACATCACCTGCACCGTGGCCGACCAGGTGTAGTGCTCGATAATGTAGGCCTTGAGTCGCCCGCCCTTGGCCTTGAGCTCGGCAGAATCAGCCAGCATACGCTCAAGGCCTGAAGCGATACCTGCAGCACTGGCCGGGACCACCAGCCCACCCTGTACCTGCTCGACCTGGTCGAAACCGCAAGTATCAGTGAGCAAAACCGGTAAACCGACAACCCCGGCTTCCAGGGCAACCAGCGACATGGCCTCCGAACGCGAAGGAATGACCAGCATCATTGCCTGGCGATACACCTGGGTACGCTGTGTTTCGTCAAGAAAACCGATGAAGTGAATGCGCCCGGCCAGGCCCGAGGCATCTACCTGAGCCTGAAGTTCCTGCTGCATGCCAAAGTCCGGACCAGCCATCACCAAGGGGTAACGCTGCGCCGTGGGCGAGTCGAGATAGGCCTGAATGAGGAAGTCCGGCCCTTTGACCGGGGCAAGCCGGCCCATGAACAGAATGAAGGGCTCATCCGGCAGTGGCACAGCCCCTGCCCCCCACGTCGGACCTGGCTCAGCCACGGCATTGCCGATAACCGGAATAGAAGCCGCCGGCATGCCTGCCACCTGAGCAATCAGCCCCTGCTCCAGGTCGGTAATGGCGATAAAGCCTGAAGCCCACTTGATCAGCCAACGGCCCAGCAGCAAGTGGAACACTTTCATGATCGGTCGTGGCGAACCAACTGAGGCAAATTCGCCCGCCGGGCACAGTATATAGGGACGCCGACCAATCACCGCCAGCAGGCCCATGGCGACGCTCAACAGATTCCAGTAGCCCATGATGTGCAATACATCGGCGTTGCGCACCGCGCGCCAAGCCCGCCAGGGGTTGAGCAACGGGATCGGAAAGCGCTGGCCGATGCGGCCAGTGATATAGCTTTTCACTCCCTGCTCGTCAAAATCCTGCTGCCACGAGTTACCGGTCATGGCCACGACTTCGCACGTGCTACCGGCCTTGGCCAGGTGCAGCGCCAGGTGCCGAGTGCGCTCCGCTGTACCACCGCCGAGCTTGGCATCCAGTGAAATATTCACCAGTAACACCCTCATGCCGACGCCCTCAGCAGTACGATGTAGCGCTGCAATTGCTGTTTGAAGTCGGCCGTAGTTGGCTGCTGCCACTCAGCAAGCCGCCGTTCACTGAAGCGGCGCATCGGGTTTGCATTGCTGATTCGGCGCATACGTAACAGTAAGCCGAGCAAACCTTGCGGCAGGTGTGGCAAGTAGCTGATCGAGGGCCGGCCAAACGCCTGCATCAGGGCGTCCTGCAAATAGCCAAAGTTGTTTTCCGGAGCCGCGTCATCCGTTACGAGGACGACTTCCCCTTGGCGCACCTGTGGCACCCGGGCAACGAATGCCAAGGTTTGCGCCACCTTTTCAACACTGACCAGGTGCATGCGGCGAGGCCCGTAAAGCATACGGCGTAATGCCAGCTTCCAGGCAGGCGCGCTGGACACTTCGCGTACGAACGACACGATGTTCAGCCCGCCATCACCAAACACCGCTCCCAGGCGCAGCACCACCACTTCGAAACGGGTAGCCGGTACCGCGCGTGCCAGCGCTTCAGCACCGGCGTGCTCACGCTCGTATGGCGTTCTTGGTTCGAGCCGCGTGGAGGCATCGACCACCGCGTCCGGCGCGGCACCGAACACATCGATACTCGACACGTGCACATAACGCTTGATGCGCGCTTGATCGCACGCAGCGAGCACATTGGCGATCGCCGGTTCGAACCAGCCACTGCCATCGGGCCGCAAAAGATTGATCACAGTGCAGCCAGGTACAAGTATGGCTGCGAGGCTCCTGGGGTCATTCACATCAAAGCGTTCAACATGCACCGTGGCGTTGGTCAACCAGTCGGGCTCGGTACGGTGGACCGCATAGATGACCTCGGTGTCATCCAGCGTGTTACATACATCCAGGAAATGCCGGCCAACGAAGCCGCTTCCCCCAATCACTACCAGCGTGTTCATAGGCCGTTCGCTTCTCCATCAGCCAAGGCGGGGTTTAGTAAGCGCTGATACCTGTCAGCTGGCTAAAAAGGGGCTGCTGCACAGTCCTTCGGCGACAAGCTTCCCACAGAAAGCGCGCCATTCTTGAGCTCCGCTCAGAATTGACGCTGGCTTGCCGGCAATGGCCCGCAAGGCGGCCCCGATTAGCGTGATTGACGGGAACTAGCCTTGGACTGGTTACTTGGACCAGACCGTACGGTTAATGTAATCGGTATAGCTATACACGATCCGTACCACCTGCTTGGAGACCGGCCCGCCCAGGTAATCCTGCACCACCGGGATCACCCGCTGGCCGCGGTCATGCTGACTGATCACCACGCGCACGGCATCCAGCACGCGGTCCGGGGTAAGGCCGCACATGATCAGGGTGCCTTCATCCATGCCTTCCGGGCGCTCATGGGCGTTACGGATCGTGACCGCCGGCAAGTTCAGCAGCGAAGCCTCTTCGGTGATGGTGCCGCTGTCCGAGAGCACACACAACGCGCCCATCTGCAGACGGATATAGTCGAGCAGGCCATAAGGTTTGACGAAGCGAATCAGTGGATGCTCCAGGCTTTCGCCCAGGTCCTCGAGGCGCTTGCGGGTACGCGGATGGGTGGAGACGATGATCGAGAAGCCATAGGTATCGGCCAGGGCGCGCAGCGAGGCCAGCAGATCGCGCAGGTTCTGTGGCGTATCGACGTTCTCTTCACGGTGGGTGCTGACGATGAAGTACTTGCCCTCCTCCAGCCCCTCGCGCTCCAGTACCGTGGAGGCGTCGATACGAGGTCGGTAGTAGTCCAGCACCTCCTGCATGTGCGAACCGGTCTTGATGATGGTTTCCGGGCGGATACCTTCATCCAGCAGGTAGCGCCGGGCATGCTCGGTCAGCACCATATTGATATCGCTGAGGTGGTCGAGCACCTTGCGGTTCAACTCTTCCGGCACCCGCTGATCGAAGCAACGGTTACCCGCCTCCATGTGGAACACAGGGATCTTCCGACGCTTGGCAGCGATCACGGCCAGGCACGTGTTGGTGTCGCCATACAGCAGCAGGGCGTCGGGTTTTTCCAGCTCGAAGATTTCATCGGACTTGGCGATGACTTCGGCGATAGTACCGGCTGCCGTGCTACCCACCGCCCCCAGGAAGTGATCCGGCTTGCGAATGCCCAGGTCATCGAAGAACACCTGGTTGAGCTCGTAATCGTAGTTCTGGCCGGAATGCACCAGTACATGGTTGGCCTGCTCGTCGAGTTCAGCGATGACGCGGCTCATCTTGATCAGTTCAGGCCGGGTGCCGACCAGGGTCATGACCTTAAGCATTGAGTTGTTCCTGGATATAGTCGAGTTTCAGCAGCAGGGCCTTGATGCCATCGATGTCGAGCCGCTCGGTATTGTGGGAGGTGTAGTCATCCAGCTCGGAGATATGCTGTTCGCCTTCGACAAAGTATTTTTTGTAGTTCAGGTCGCGGTTGTCGGCCGGGATCCGGTAGTAACGGCCCATGTCGTCGGCCTTGGCCATCTCCTCGCGGGAAATAAGGGATTCGTAGAGCTTTTCGCCATGTCGGGTCCCAATCACCTTGATGGGGTTTTCCCGCTTGAACAACTGGCGCAGCGCTTCTGCCAGCTCCTGCACGGTAGAGGCCGGCGCCTTCTGCACGAAAATGTCCCCCTGCTGGGCGTTCTCGAAGGCATGCAGCACCAGATCCACCGAGTCCTCCAGCGACATCAGGAAGCGCGTCATGTTCGGGTCGGTCACTGTCAGTTCGTTGCCGGCCTTGAGCTGATCGACGAACAGCGGAATCACCGACCCCCGCGAGGCCATGACGTTACCGTAACGGGTGGCGCAGATCACCGGGCCCTGCTGAGGAATCATCCGTGACTTGGCCACCATCAGTTTTTCCGCCATCGCCTTGGAAATGCCCATGGCGTTGATCGGGTACACTGCCTTGTCGGTGCTCAGCACCACCACGCGCTGCACTCCGTTGGCGATGGCCGCATTCAGCACGTTTTCGGTACCGATGACATTGGTCTTCACGGCTTCCATCGGATAGAACTCGCAGGACGGCACCTGCTTCAACGCAGCGGCATGGAAGATGTAATCCACCCCGACCATGGCCTCTGCCACGCTTTGATAGTCACGCACATCGCCGATATAAAACTTCACCTTGTCGTTGGACAAGGCAATACGCATGTCTTCCTGCTTTTTCTCGTCACGGCTGAAAACGCGGATTTCCTTGACGTTGGTATTCAGAAAACGCTTGAGTACCGTATTGCCGAAAGAACCGGTACCACCGGTAATCATCAGAATCTTGTTATCGAACACCTGTGCGCTCCTTGTAATTCGTTATTGACGCTGCTCGTGCATGAATTGTATGAGCGCCGGCCAGGAAGGTGGCTGGTAGCCCGCATCTGCACGGAAGCGAGAAGAGTCCAGCGAACGATCGATCACCAGTTTGTCGTCCGGTACGATATTGATGTCCTTGCCGTAAACCTTCGCCACCTGCCTGAGCAGCTCATACTTGTCGATCGGCTCTGCAGAAACGTGGTAAAGCCCCTTCAGCGCAGGGTTGGGAATGACGTAGTCCAGCATCACCCTGGCCAGTTCGGCGGTCGGCAGCCCCGAGAAAACCGCCTTGGTGAAACCCTTCACACTGCCCTGCTGGGACAGGAACCAGTCGACCAGCGATGCATTGCTTTGCAATTCATGACCAATCATGGATGTACGCAGCGTTACGGCATCGTCAAGGTCGTGCAATTCGCCAATGTATTTGGACTTGCCATACAAGTCGGTGCAGTCAGACTCGTCCTGCTCCCGGTACATGCCCTTGGCACCCGAAAATACGCAATCGGTACTGACATGGATCAGGCGCGCGCCAGCCACGCGGCAGAGCGTAGCCAGGCGATGCGGGAGCATGGCGTTGATTGGCAGTGCAGTAAGCGGGTCCTTGGCATCAGCCAGTTGCTTGATCAGGCCCACGCAATTGATTACCACATCCGGCTTAGCCTTAGCGAAAGCCGCCATCAGCGCGTCAGCATCAAGTACATCTACACCACACAGGAGATGCTCAGCCTGATCAGGCGTGAAGAACCTGCGCCCGGACGACGAGCGCAGCGTGCCCACCACCCGGTGCTGCGAATTGGCCGAGAAATACCGGAAGACGGCGTTGCCCAGCATGCCCGAGACACCCAGTACCAATATGTTCATTGCGTCGCCTTGTCCTGTTCAATCCGTTGTTCGAACATGCGCACCAGTGCCTTGCACTGGGCCTTGAGTTCGAAGTGTTTCAAGAAGTAAGCCCTTGCCTGTGTGCCCATCTGTTCTCGCTGCGTCTGCGGCATGGCCAGCATCGACCTTATGCACGCTGCAAGCCCGGCCGCGTCTTCGGCAGGGCAGGTAATACCGGCAGCAGCGTCGTTGATGACGCGGGCGCCCTCACCATCCAGGCTGCCAATTATCGGCCTGCCCGCTGCCAGGTAGGCCTGCACCTTACTCGGAATGGTACAACTGAAAATCTCGTCTCGCTTGAGTGTAACCAGCAATGCGGCACTGAGTTCGAACAGTTCGGCCATCGCCGTACGAGGGTAGGCGCCAGCAATGATCAGGTTGTCCAGGCCCCATTTGCATTTCTGCTCTGCCAGCCAGTCGGCTTTGCTGCCGGTGCCGACCATCACGATAAGGGCTTGCGATTGCTCGGCGTGCAGCACCCGCGCAGCTTCGACGATGGTGGCCAACCCTTGCGCGCTACCCAAATTGCCGGCGAACACTACGCAGAAGTGACTACGCAACACGGCAGTCAATGACTCAGGCAATTTGCAGATTTCGCCGGAATCATCCTGTTGCAGGTAAGAGTTGGGGTAATAATTGATCTTGTCGGCTCGCGCGTAGCGCTTGACCGGGTCAATGAACGCCCGTGACTGTACCAGCAATACATCCACGGCCCAATAAAGGCCGCGCACCAGCAAGCCGACGATCGACAATAGGAATTTGTTGCGAATGAAGCCCGTGGCCGCAAGGCTTTCCGGCCACAAGTCCTGTACCCATAGAAACACAGGGGCACGGTGGGCGCGTTTCATGGCTAGTGCCGGAATTACAGAAATGACAGGCGATGGCGCAAATACGAAGTAGGCATCAAACTGGCCGCGCTTTGCATGGCGTGTGAAGTACCTGACGCCGTTGGCCACGAATGAAAAATAATTGAGGATCAGGTTTTTCGCCCCACCTTTCTTGCGCGGCCGCAGTGGCGCCCGATGAACAGCTATCGTTCCAGCAAAGCAGTCTTCAACCGCATCATGGGCAGTATAACCTGGGAAAACCTCACCACTTGGATAGTTAGGTTTGCCGGTAAAAACTTCAACATGCACACCCAGCGCACTCAATTCCCGAACGATATCGTTGATGATAAAGTTTTCAGGAAAAAAATATTGGCTGACCACAGCAATTTTCAAAGGTGTTTGCGTCACACTGACTTATCCTTCTGGGCGTGGCGATATCGGCGCTGCATGAAGTGCCCTGAACTCTAATGGAGGCATGCATGATCGTTAACAAGTCGCAAAAGCTGACCTGCTGGATACCGACTATGCGCCGCGGAGACTGACCTGCCGCAATCCCTGAAAATTCGGAATACCAGAAGCCAAGCCCCCCACGATCATTGCCCCAATCACGCTCCGATGCTGGCGCATGTTATTGTAGCTACCCGCCCTTAGCCATACTTTGGCCATCATTTATAATATGTAGCTTGCTATCGGTTATCGTTCCAATGCGAAATCACGACCATCAAGCTACTATCCTGAGCGGCTCGCTTCAACCCCGAGTCGGCACCTTGGCTAAGTCAACCGTTTGCTTCGGCAAGTTCCTCAAAACGCTAAAAAAAACCTGCCATCCATCGGATGCACCTACACACCCTTAGAAGTGCTGCGTTTGCAACAAAAAGATTGTCCCTCTCTAGATTTGGCTGGCATAGCCCTCATGGGATGAAGACTTTGATCGAACGCCCCTGCTGCTTGATTTTCTCTTCGATGGCCTTACCCAGAGCCATCTTGGCATTGTTATCACCGTGTACCAGCACCACGCGCTCGGCCCCGCCCCGGTCCGGCGATGCAAAAGCCACGAGCTCTGCCTGGTCGGCATGACCAGAGTAGCCCGGCAAGGTTACAACTTTTGCGCGCACCTCATACATCCGCCCATCCAGATCAATCTGCACAAATCCTTCCGCCCCTTCGCTGGCCTGTATCACCGCGCCTGGCGTGCCCTTGGCCTGGTAACCGACAAACATCACCTCGTGCCGCGAGTCCCCCAGCATAGCCTTCAGGTAATTGACGATGCGCCCACCCGAGCACATGCCATTGCCCGCAATAACGATCGCCGGACGCCCGGTGCTCTTCAGATAATTGACCACCTGCTGGTGGCGGGCGTGGGTGTCCACGCTGATCAGCTGACTGAAACCCAACGGGTCGCGCCCTTCGGCAAGGCGCGCCCGGGCTTCGGCATTCCAGTAGTCGTGCAGCTCCCGGTATACACCGGTAATGCGCTGGGCCAGGGGCGAGTCGAGGATGATGGGCAACTGCGACCAGTCGAGCGGGTCGCCATCGGGGGCCGGGCCGGCTTTGTTCAGCAAGGCCTTGCGATGAAGAATGCTTTCGAGTTCGTACAGCAACTCCTGGGTGCGGCCGAGGCTGAACGCCGGAATGAGCAGCGTGCCCTGGTCAGCCAGGGCGCGGTCGATGGCCGCTTCCAGTCGCTCCTGACGGTCACCTGCAGGCGGGTGCAGGCGGTCGCCGTAGGTGCTTTCCAGTACCAGTACATCGGCCCGTTCCGGGGGTTGCACTGGGCGCAGCAAGGGGTTGCCACAGGCGCCGAGGTCGCCGGAGAACACGTAGCGGGTGCTGGCTTGCGCGTACTGCACATCGCATTCGACATAGGCCGAACCCAGCAGATGCCCGGCGCGTTGCAGGCGAATGCGACAGGTGAGCCCTGGTTGCTCGATCAGGGTGTGCCACTGCTCGAAAGGCAGGGGCACGATCAGGTCGCGGATGAACTCCAGGTACCTCGCCACATGGGCGGGCTCACTGCTAATGCTCAGTTTGTAGGCATCTTCCAACACCAGTGGCAGCAGCCGGGCGGACGGCTCGCTGCACAGGATCGGGCCACGATAGCCCGCAGCCAGCAGTGCCGGAATGCGACCTACGTGGTCGAGATGCACATGGGTGATCACCAGGGCCTGGATACCCTGCACGTCGAAGCCCAGCGGTGCCGATGCTGCGCCTGGCGCGGCATCCGCGCCCTGCTCCAGGCCGCAGTCGATCAGCAGGCTGGTGGACGGATCGAGGTGCAGTTGATGGCAGGAGCCAGTGACGCCGCGGGTGCCACCATGATGGGAAAGGACGGGATATTCCATGCTGCGCACACTCGCCTGGGCCGAAAATGAAGTGCGTTATTACTCCATGATGGCCGGCGCAGGCATAGGTGAGACTTTCCCAAACGGATGTAAGAAATGCCCTTAGTTACCGCTCAATGCTGCCTGGCGGGCAGAAGCCTTGATCTTGCGCTTGCTGCGCTGCACGCCGTAGGCACCCAGCAACGGCCCGACTGCCAGGCCAATGACCAGGGCGGCCAGAACCAGCACTGCGACCGGCATGGCCGGGGCAGCCCAACCGAACAGGACCAACGAGACGGTTTGCTGGTTCTCCAGCACGAAGAACAGCACCACAGCCGCCAACAGCAGCACGAACACCGCCGCCAGGGCGCGCTTGAGGTTACGCATCAGATTGCTCCTTGTGGAATCAGGTGTGGGCCTCATGTTCTTCTTCATTGACCCGATCGCGCAACTCTTTGCCGGGCTTGAAGTGCGGCACGAACTTGCCTTCGAGGCTGACCGACTGGCCGGTCTTCGGGTTACGACCTACGCGAGGGGCACGATAGTGCAGCGAGAAGCTGCCAAAACCGCGGATCTCGATGCGATCGCCGGTGGCAAGGCATTGTGACATCTGCTCAAGCATGGTCTTGATGGCCAGCTCCACGTCCTTGGACGAGAGCAGCCCCTGATGGGTGACAATACGTTCGATCAGCTCCGACTTCGTCATATTTTTCCCTTCGTTATCAAGCAGCTAGATCATTGCTTAACCAGTTTGTAGCACGCTGGGAGGGATTTGAACAGGGTGGTTCTTGACTTAATAAAAAAATTCAAGATTGAAGTTTTACAGGAATGGTCTAGCTGGCGGCGCCTGGCAGGCCCGGCCTCATCGCCGGCAAGCCAGCTCCCACAGGGATAGTGCAGGCTTTTGGAAATCGGGCTTGAGTCGCTGGCCCTGCAGAGATGCTGCCTGCTTCGAAGCCAGGTACCAGCCTGTTGAGAGCAGGCTTTTCGCGACACAGGGCTGCTTCACAAGGGGATCGTGCAAGTACTGGGAACATGGGCCAGACCACTACCCCCCCCCCCGCATGGACATCACCTGCCTAGAGGCCAGCACAGCCCATGTGGGAGCGGCCCGCTCTCCAGCAGATGACCCATGGCTGCAGTGGGGTTCTGTAGGAGCAGCCTTGCGCTGCGAAGAGGCCGGTGCTGACAAAGCCTTTCTATCGGTTGTACCTGCCTCTTCGCAGCACAAGGCTGCTCCTACAAGGAACGCGTCAGACGAGCGATAATTGTTCTCTGTGCGACAGCGCAACCCGAAAGGGCTGGGCAATCTCCCACAGGGATAGTGCAGGCTTTTGGAAATCGGGCTTGGGTCACTGGCCCTACTGAGATGCTGCCTGCTTCGAAGCCAGGTACCGGCCTGTTGAGAGCAGACTTTTCGCGACACAGGGCCACTTCACAAGGGGATCGTGCAAGTAATGGGAACATGGGCCAGACCACTGCCCTCCCCGCATGGACATCACCTGCCTAGAGGCCAGCACAGCCCATGTGGGAGCGGCCCGCTCTCCAGCAGATGACCCATGGCTGCAGTGGGGTTCTGTAGGAGCAGCCTTGCGCTGCGAAGAGGCCGGTGCTGACAAAGCCTTTCTATCGGTTGTACCTGCCTCTTCGCAGCACAAGGCTGCTCCTACAAGGAACGCGTCAGACGAGCGATAATTGTTCTCTGCGCGACAGCACAACCCGAAAGGGCTGGGCAATCTCCCACAGGGATAGTGCAGGCTTTTGGAAATCGGGCTTGGGTCGCTGGCCCTGCAGAGATGCTACCTGCTTCGAAGCCAGGTACCGGCCCGTTGAGAGCAGACTTTTCGCGACACAGGGCCGCTTCACAAGGGGATCGTGCAAGTAATGGGAACATGGGCCAGACCACTGCCCTCCCCGCATGGACATCACCTGCCTAGAGGCCAGCACAGCCCATGTGGGAGCGGGCGCGCCCGCGAACACCGGCGTAGCCGGTGCCATCCATCGCGTCGCCTGCTTCGCGGGCCGCTCTCATAGAACAACACATGACTCATTGGTTCGGCGAGGTTCTGTAGGAGCAGCCTTGTGCTGCGAAGAGGCCGGTACTGACAAAGCCTGTCTGTTGCTTGTACCGGCCTCTTCGCAGCACAAGGCTGCTCCTACAAAGGACGCGTCAGACGAGCGATATTTGTTCTCTGCGCGACAGCGCAGCCCAAAAGGGCTGGGTAATCTCCCACAGGGGAATGCGCCCGTTTCTGGAGAGTTGGGCACACCGTTATACCACTGAGGCAGCACATGCATTGAAGGCTACACCACCTTCTGTGGGAGCAGGTGATGCCATGGATGGCACCGGCTACGCCGGTGTTCGCGGGTGAACCCGCTCCCACAGAGGGATCGCGCCGGTTTCCGGAGAATTGGCACAACGTTATCAGACGCCTATGCCAATTGCTGCCGGGAGCCCGCTCGGGAAAAGCGTTTGCGCATCGCCAAGGCAGGCTTCTCTACCAACCCCCACGACATATACCCCGCCAACCAGGACGCCGGCACGGCCGCCAACATCAGCCAGTAAGGCCCGGCCCATGGCATCGCCCACGCCAACACTTGCTGGATCGGAAATGCATACAGGTAGATACCGTACGAGTAATCCTCCACAAACGAAGGAAGCTTCAACTGCGGGCAATAAGCTACGTACAACGTGCCGTACATCGTCAGAACGGCAAACGCAAAAACCTCAAGGCGCCCACCCTTAGCCAACACGAACAACGCAACAAAGGCAAACAACAGCCAGCCGGTATACGGGATCACCGCCCGGTACGAATAGAACACCGCCCCTGCCAGGAAGCACACCACCAGCTTGAACGGGTACTCCGCAAAGGCTGGATGCAGGGCATGCAACCCCAGTGCAACCACCAACGCGGCAAGCGTCAAACCTGTCATCGGCCACCGGCAAACCTTGGCCACCAGCACCAATAGCCACAGCACCACGTACATGCGCATTTCCAATGGGATGGTCCACAGGCTGCCATTGACCGAAGCGCCATAGGGGCGCGGGGTAAAGCTCACCCCAGGCAAGAGGAACTGGGCATCCTTGAAAACCAGCAATGGGCTATAGACGTACCTGTAAACCTGGCGCTGGGAAAGATACTCATCAAGCGGCAGCGAGGTAATGACAGGCCCTAGCACAAAGGCCATGAGCAGCAGGCACACAAGCAAGCCAGGCAAGATCCGCAATGCGCGGGCCAGGTAGAAATCCCGGGTGCTATTTTTTTCACCACTGGCCGCGATCAGGAAACCGCTGACCATGAAGAATACTTCCACGCCCAGGCTATGTACCGGCACCGGCATACCCAGCAGCAGCCCAGGGTCGGTGCAACCCAGGCACTCCAGATAGGAGAGCGCAAAGGAATGCCCCACTACTACGGCAGTTGCCGCCAGCAGCCTGATGATCAGGAAATTGTTATCGCGCCCGCGACCTTCCATGACGTCGCCAAACATCAACATCGCACAATCCCCCGACATGGCCTTCTTTCAGCATAAAAAAAAGGCGACCCGAAGGTCGCCTTTTTTTACCGATCAAACAGAACTCAGTTCTGCTTGGCCATTGCTTCGCGCAGCAGCGCAGCCATGGTGGTGTCGGCAGCCGCTTCCGGAGCGTTTTTCAGGCTCTGGATGGCTTCGCGCTCTTCAGCATCGTCCTTCGACTTGATGGACAGGCTGATAACGCGGGACTTGCGGTCAACGCTGATGATCTTGGCTTCGATCTCTTCGCCTTCCTTCAGGACGTTACGCGCGTCTTCAACGCGGTCACGGCTGATTTCGGAAGCTTTCAGAGTAGCTTCGATGTCGTCGGCCAGGGTGACGATGGCGCCTTTGGCGTCAACTTCTTTCACGATGCCCTTGACGATAGCGCCCTTGTCATTGACAGCAACGAAGTTGGAGAACGGATCGTCTTCCAGCTGCTTGATGCCCAGGGAGATGCGCTCGCGCTCTGGGTCGACCGACAGGATGACGGTTTCCAGCTCGTCGCCCTTCTTGAAACGACGTACAGCTTCTTCGCCGGTTTCGTTCCAGGAGATGTCGGACAGGTGAACCAGACCGTCGATGCCGCCGTCCAGGCCGATGAAGATACCGAAGTCGGTGATCGACTTGATGGTACCGGTGATCTTGTCACCCTTGTTGAACTGGCCGGAGAAGTCTTCCCATGGGTTGGACTTGCACTGCTTGATGCCCAGGGAGATACGACGACGCTCTTCGTCGATGTCCAGAACCATGACTTCCACTTCGTCGCCAACCTGAACGACTTTCGACGGGTGGATGTTCTTGTTGGTCCAGTCCATTTCGGAAACGTGTACCAGACCTTCAACGCCTTCTTCCAGCTCAGCGAAGCAGCCGTAGTCGGTCAGGTTGGTAACGCGAGCCTGTACGCGAGTACCTTCTGGGTAACGGGCAGTGATAGCTACCCACGGATCTTCGCCCATCTGCTTCAGACCCAGCGAAACGCGGTTGCGCTCACGGTCGAACTTCAGAACGCGTACGTCGACTTCGTCGCCAACGTTAACGATTTCCGATGGGTGCTTGATGCGCTTCCAAGCCATGTCGGTGATGTGCAGCAGGCCGTCGATACCGCCCAGGTCCACGAAGGCGCCGTAGTCGGTGAGGTTCTTGACGATACCCTTGACCTGTTGGCCTTCCTGCAGGGTTTCCAGCAGGGCTTCGCGCTCGGCGCTGTTCTCGGCTTCCAGCACGCTGCGACGGGAAACGACAACGTTGTTGCGCTTCTGGTCCAGCTTGATGACCTTGAATTCCAGCTCTTTGCCTTCCAGGTGGGTGGTGTCGCGCACAGGGCGGACATCAACCAGGGAGCCCGGCAGGAACGCACGGATGCCGTTAACGTCGACAGTGAAGCCGCCCTTAACCTTACCGTTGATAACGCCCTTGACCACTTCTTCGGCGGCGAAAGCTGCTTCCAGAACAATCCAGCACTCGGCGCGCTTGGCTTTTTCACGGGACAGTTTGGTTTCGCCAAAGCCGTCTTCGACCGCGTCCAGCGCAACGTGAACTTCGTCACCGACCTTGATGGTCAGCTCGCCAGCTTCGTTGTAGAACTGCTCGAGCGGGATGACGCCCTCGGACTTCAGGCCAGCGTGTACGGTAACCCAGTCGCCGTCGATGTCGACAACGATACCGGTGATGATGGCACCCGGCTGAAGATTGAGGGTTTTCAGGCTTTCTTCAAAGAGTTCTGCAAAGCTTTCGCTCATTTTAATTCCTGTAGATTCGGGCGAAACAGACGCCCATAGCCACATTCCAGACAATGTGGGTTTGTTTTAAGTAAAGGAAAGCCGGCAGGACGTTGACTGGTGCCCCTGCCTGCTTTCCTGGCTATCAGAGAAGGTCGCGCAGTGCGATCTCGCTCCTGATACGTTGCAACACCTGCTCGATGGACAACTCGGTAGAGTCCAACTGAATGGCATCGACCGCTGGCTTCAGCGGGGCCACTGCACGTTGGGTGTCGCGCTCATCACGCGCACGAATCTCATCCAGCAGACTCGACAGACTAACATCTTCACCCTTGCCCTTCAACTGCAGGTAGCGGCGACGCGCCCGCTCCTCCGCGCTGGCGGTGAGGAAGACTTTCAACGGCGCGTCCGGGAACACCACGGTGCCCATGTCGCGGCCGTCGGCGATCAGGCCCGGCGCCTCGCGGAATTCGCGCTGGCGCACCAGCAGCGCATCGCGCACGGCCGGCAGCGAAGCAACCATCGAGGCACCGGCACCGACGGTTTCGGTGCGGATGACGTTGCTGACATCCTCGCCCTCGAGGATGATCTGTTGCAGCTTACCGGGCTCGGCGGCGATGAACTGCACATCCAGATGGGCGGCAAGCTTGGTCAGCAACTCTTCGTTGGTCAGGTCGACGCCGTGGTTGCTGGCGTTGAACGCCAGCAGACGGTACAGCGCGCCAGAGTCCAGCAACCTCCAGCCCAGCTCGCGGGCCAGCAGCCCGGCGACCGTACCCTTGCCCGAACCGCTTGGCCCGTCGATGGTGATGACCGGCGCCAGGGCACTCACGACTTGCCCTCTTCCGCCACGCGGATGCCCACCTCGGCGCACAGCGCCAGGAAGTTGGGGAACGAGGTGGCGACGTTGGCGCAATCGTGGATGCGGATCGGCGCGCTGGCGCGTAGCGAGGCAACGCTGAAGGCCATGGCGATACGGTGGTCACCGTGGCCATGCACTTCGCCGCCACCCAACTGGCCGCCGTCGATGATGATGCCGTCCGGGGTAGGCTCGCACTTGATGCCCAGGGTGATCAGGCCGTCGGCCATGACCTGGATACGGTCGGATTCCTTCACCCGCAGCTCTTCGGCACCACGCAGCACGGTACGCCCTTCGGCACAGGCAGCGGCGACGAACAACACCGGGAACTCGTCGATGGCCAGTGGCACCAGCTCTTCAGGGATGTCGATACCCTTCAGCTTGGCACCACGCACACGCAGGTCGGCCACCGGCTCGCCGCCGACTTCACGCTGGTTTTCCAGGGTGATGTCGCCGCCCATCAGGCGCAGGATGTCGATCACGCCGGTACGGGTCGGGTTGATGCCAACGTGCTCCAGCACCAGTTCGGAGCCTTCGGCGATGGACGCCGCCACCAGGAAGAACGCCGCCGAGGAAATGTCGGCCGGCACTTCGATACGGGTGGCAGTGAGCTTGCCGCCGGACTGCAGCGAGGCCACCGGGCCGTTGCTGTCGACGCTGTAGCCGAAGCCGCGCAGCATGCGCTCGGTGTGGTCACGGGTTGGCGCAGGCTCGGTGACGGTGGTCTTGCCTTCGGCGTACAGGCCGGCCAGCAGCAGGCAGGATTTAACCTGGGCACTGGCCATCGGCAGCGTGTAGGTCAGCGCCTTGAGCTTGTGGCCACCGCGGATGGTCAGCGGCGGGCGGCCCTCAGGGCCGGTCTCGACCACGGCACCCATTTCGCGCAGCGGGTTGGCCACACGGTTCATCGGGCGCTTGGACAGCGAAGCGTCGCCGGTCATGGTCACGTCGAACGGCTGGCCGGCCAGCAGGCCCGACAGCAGGCGCATCGAGGTACCCGAGTTGCCCACGTAAAGCGGCCCGGGTGGCGGCTTGAGGCCGTGCAGGCCGACGCCGTGAATGGTCACGCGACCGTGGTTGGGGCCTTCGATGACCACACCCATGTCACGGAATGCCTGCAGGGTCGCCAGCGCGTCCTCACCCTCGAGGAAGCCTTCGACCTCGGTGGTGCCTTCGGCCAGCGAGCCGAGCATGATCGAGCGGTGGGAAATCGACTTGTCGCCCGGTACGCGGATTCGCCCGGACAGGCGGCCACCCGGTTGGGTCAGGAAAATCAGATCGTTGGCGTTCATAGCGTCCACATAGGCCCGGCGGGCCAGGATTTTACTGAAATGCTCGCGGGCAACGCGTGCGCGGGTGAATACACCCAGCAGCTGGTGCCCGTCCCCTTCAGCGATCGCGTCGCGCAAGGCGTCGAGATCGCTGCGATATGTATCAAGCGTGCGCAGGACAGCGTCGCGGTTGGCGAGAAAGATGTCGTGCCACATGGTCGGGTCGCTGCCGGCGATTCTCGTGAAATCGCGGAAGCCTCCCGCAGCGTACCGGAAGATTTCGAGGTTTTCATTGCGCTTGGCCAGTGAATCGACCAGGCCGAAGGCCAGCAGATGCGGCAGGTGGCTGGTGGCGGCAAGCACTTCGTCGTGGCGTTCGACCGACATGTGCTCCACATCGGCGCCCAGCTCGCGCCACAGGCGGTCGACCAGGGCCAGGGCGGCCGGGTCGGTTTCGGCCAGCGGCGTGAGGATGACCTTGTGCCGACGGAACAGGGTGGCGTTGGAGGCCTCTACCCCGCTCTGCTCGGAGCCGGCGATGGGGTGGCCGGGGACGAAGCGCGGCAGGCGTTCCCCAAAGACGGCCCGCGCCTCACGCACGACATTGCCCTTGGCGCTGCCGACGTCGGTGATGACGGCATCGCCAAGGTCAAGCCTGGCCAAGCGGGCCAGTACCTTTTCCATGGCCAGGATCGGCACGGCCAACTGGATGACATCGGCACCGACACAGGCGGCAGCAAGGTCTTCCTCGCAGCGATCGACCACGCCCAGGGCCACGGCCTGCTTGCGCGAGGGCGCGTCCAGGTCGACACCGACCACTTCGCGGCACAGGCCGCTTTCACGCAGGCCCTTGGCGAACGAGCCACCGATCAGGCCGAGGCCGACCACGACCAGGCGATTGATGATTGGTGCGGGTTTGGTTTTTGCTGCATTTACCACTGGTGCGAACCCTGTTCAGAAATCTAGACAGCCTGTGAGGGCCATTGGGGCTGCCTTGCAGCCCATCGCGACACAAGGCCGCTCCTACAGGGGCCAGTACAGTTTCGAGGCCTGCACAATACCTGTAGGAGCGGCCTTGTGTCGCGACGGGGCGCGAAGCGGCCCCAACCATCTCAAATCAAAGCACCGCCTTCGGATACGAACCCAGCACCTTCAGCGCCACAGCCTCCTGGCTGATCTGCTCGAGCACCGCCTTGATCAGCGGGTCGCGGTGGTGGCCGACGAAGTCGATGAAGAACACGTAGGTCCACTTGCCGCTGCGCGATGGGCGGGTCTCGATGCGGGTCAGGTCGATGCCGTTCTGGTGGAACGGTACCAGCAGCTCGTGCAAGGCACCCGGCTTGTTGCTCATCGAAACGATGATCGAGGTCTTGTCGTCGCCGGTCGGCGGCACTTCCTGGCTGCCGATCATCAGGAAGCGCGTGGAGTTGTCCGGGCGGTCTTCGATCTTTTCGGCCAGGCGAGTCAAACCGTACAGGTTGGCCGCCATGTCGCCGGCGATCGCCGCCGAGTTCCACTCGCCCTTGACCCGCTTGGCCGCCTCGGCATTGCTCGACACGGCCACGCGCTCCACGTTCGGGTAGTGCGCGTCCAGCCACTTGCGGCACTGGGCCAGCGACTGGGCGTGGGAGTAGATGCGGGTGATGCTGTCGGTCTTGGTGTTCTCGCCCACCAGCAGGTGGTGGTGGATGCGCAACTCGACCTCGCCGCAAATCACCATGTCGTGCTCGAGGAAGCTGTCCAGGGTGTGGCTGACCGCGCCTTCGGTGGAGTTTTCCACCGGCACCACGCCGAAGTTGACGGCACCGGCCGCCACTTCGCGGAACACTTCGTCGATGGCCGCCATCGGCCGGCTGATCACCGCGTGGCCGAAGTGCTTCATGGCCGCGGCCTGGGTGAAGGTGCCCTCAGGGCCGAGGTAGGCGATTTTCAGCGGCTCTTCCAGGGCCAGGCACGACGACATGATTTCGCGGAACAGCCGCGCCATCTCTTCGTTGTCCAACGGGCCCTTGTTGCGCTCCATCACGCGTTTGAGCACGGCGGCTTCACGCTCGGGGCGGTAGAACACCGGCTTTTCGCCTTCCGCCAGCGAGGCGGTCTTGACCTTGGCCACTTCCTGGGCGCAACGGGCGCGCTCGCTGATCAGCTCGAGGATCTTCTCGTCGAGGCTGTCGATGCGAACGCGCAGCGCCTTCAGTTCGTGCTCGGACATCAGCCGTGCTCCTTCTCGAATTCGGTCATGTAGGCCACCAGGGCTTCGACTGCTTCAAGGCCCAGGGCGTTGTAGATGGAGGCGCGCATGCCGCCTACCGAACGGTGGCCCTTGAGGTTGAGCAGGCCACGGGCATCGGCGCCGGCGAGGAAGGCCTTGTCCAGGCGCTCGTCAGCCAGACGGAACGGCACGTTCATCCACGAACGGGCGTTGTGGCTGATCGGGTTGGTGTAGAACTCGCTGCTGTCGATGAAACCGTACAAGCGGTCTTTCTTGGCGCGGTTGCGCTGCTCCATGGCATCGACGCCACCCTGCTCTTTCAGCCATTCGAACACCAGGCCCGAGAGGTACCAGGAGTAGGTGGCCGGGGTGTTGTACATCGAGCCGTTGTCGGCCGAGACCTTGTAGTCGAGCATGGTCGGGCAGCTGCTGCGGGCGCGGCCCAGCAGGTCTTCGCGCACGATCACCACTACCAGGCCGCTCGGGCCGATGTTCTTCTGCGCGCCAGCGTAGATCAGGCCGTACTGCGACACGTCGATCGGGCGCGAGAGAATGTCGGACGACATGTCGACCACCAGCGGTACGTCACCGGTTTCCGGCACCCAGTCGAACTGCAGGCCACCAATGGTCTCGTTGGACGCATAGTGCACGTAGGCAGCGTTCTTGGTCAGCTTCCACTCGTTCTGGCCCGGGATGGCCAGGTAGTCGTAAGGCTTGGCGCTGGCGGCGACGTTGACGTTGCCGAAGCGGCGCCCTTCCTCTATGGCCTTTTTCGACCAGATGCCGGTTTCGATGTAGTCGGCGGTGCCGTTTTCCGGCAGCAGGTTCAGCGGGATTTCGGCGAACTGCTGGCTGGCGCCGCCCTGCAGGAACAGCACCTTGTAGTTGGAGGGGACGGACAGCAGGTCACGCAGGTCCTGCTCGGCCTTTTCGGCGATGGCCACGTAATCGTCGCTGCGATGGCTCATTTCCATCACCGACAAGCCCTTGCCACGCCAATCCAGCATCTCGGCCTGGGCGCGCTGCAGAACAGCGTCAGGAAGCGCGGCAGGGCCTGCGCAGAAGTTAAAGGCTCGTTTGCTCACATCCACTCTCGCTCTGCCAAATGGTACAAAATCGTTTCTTGCAGGCCACTCACTGCTCTTTGTAGGAGCGGCCTTGTGTCGCGATAGGGCCGCAAAGCGGCCCCCAGCTTTTTGCAGCGCCGCTGAAATCCTGGGGCTGCTGTGCAGCCCTTTCGCGACACAAGGCCGCTCCTACAAAAAGCTCGCCCCACCAAAGGGAGGTTCAGTATTGCCTGCTGTAATCAGTCAAACGGGGCGACCTTGGTCGCCCCGTTCGGGTTTTACGCTTGCTTACTCCTGCGGGGCCTCTTCGGCACCAGCAGCTTCTTCGTTGTCTGGCGCTTCAGCCTCGACGCCCTCTTCGTCCGTCTCGATCACATCATCGAGTTCGTCCTCGGAAGGCTCCTGAATACGCTCCAGGCCCACCAGCGTCTCGTCGGTAGCCAGCTTGATCAAGGTCACGCCCTGAGTGTTACGGCCCAGGCTGGACACTTCGCCAACGCGGGTACGCACCAGCGTGCCCTGGTCGGAGATCAGCATGATCTCTTCGCCTTCCTGCACCTGGATGGCGCCGATCAGCAGGCCATTGCGCCCCTTGGTACCCATGGCGATCACGCCCTGGCCACCACGGCCGCGACGCGGGAACTTGGACAGCGGTGTGCGCTTGCCGAAGCCACGCTCGGAGGCGGTGAGGATCTGCGCGCCGGATTCCGGGATCAGCATGGAGATGATCTGCTGGCCCTTGCCCAGCTTCATGCCGCGCACGCCACGGGCATTACGGCCCATCTCGCGCACCACGCTTTCAGCGAAGCGGATCACCTTGCCGGCGTCGGAGAACATCATGACTTCCTTGGCACCGTCGGTGATGGCCGCGGCGATCAGGGTGTCACCTTCCTTCAGCTTCAGGGCAATCAGGCCGTTGGAGCGCGGACGGGCGAACTGCACCAGCGGGGTCTTCTTCACGGTACCCGAAGCGGTGGCCATGAAGATGTAGGCGCCGGTCGGCTCGGCTACCCACTCAGGGGTGTCGCCGTCTTCCTCGTCCACTTCCTCGGCCTCGACCACTTCGCCTTCGAGCACGGTGTCTTCCGCGTCCTCCAGCTCTTCGTCGGCGTCAGCGTTCTGCTGCAGGGCCTCGAGGTCGATCTGCAGCATGGCGGTGATGCGCTCACCTTCCTCCAGCGGCAACAGGTTGACCAGCGGGCGGCCGCGGGCGGCGCGGGACGCTTCAGGGATGTCGTAGGTCTTCAGCCAGTACACCTTGCCCTTGCTGGAGAACAGCAGCAGGGTGGCATGGCTGTTGGCAACCAGCAGGTGCTCGACGTAGTCCTCGTCCTTCACCCCGGTAGCCGACTTGCCTTTGCCGCCACGGCGCTGGGCCTGGTAGGCGGACAGCGGCTGGGTCTTGGCGTAGCCGCCGTGGGAGATGGTCACCACGCGCTCTTCTTCCGGGATCATGTCGCCGTAGTTGAGGTCGTGGCGCGCATCGAGGATTTCGGTACGGCGGGCATCGCCATATTCGGCGCGGATCGCTTCCAGCTCTTCGCGGATCACTTCCATCAGGCGCTCGGCGCTGCTGAGGATGCGGATCAGCTCGCCGATCTGCTCGAGGATTTCCTGGTACTCGGCCAGCAGCTTCTCGTGCTCCAGGCCGGTCAGGCGGTGCAGGCGCAGGTCGAGAATGGCCTGGGCCTGTTCCGGCGACAGGTAGTACTTGCCTTCACGCAGGCCGTACTGCTCCGGCAGGTCCTCGGGACGGCAGGAGTCGGCGCCGGCGCGCTCGACCATGACCTGCACGGCACTGGATTCCCAGGCAGTGGAGACCAGGGCCTCCTTGGCTTCGGACGGGGTCGGCGAGGCCTTGATCAGGGCGATGACCGGGTCGATGTTGGACAGCGCGACCGCCTGGCCTTCGAGGATATGGCCGCGTTCGCGGGCCTTGCGCAGCTCGAACACGGTACGGCGGGTCACCACTTCACGGCGGTGACGCACGAACGCTTCGAGCAGGTCCTTGAGGTTGAGCAGGCGCGGACGGCCGTCGACCAGGGCCACCACGTTGATGCCGAATACGCTCTGCAGCTGGGTTTGCTGGTAGAGGTTGTTGAGCACCACCTCCGGCACCTCGCCGCGACGCAGCTCGATGACGATGCGCATGCCGTCCTTGTCGGATTCGTCGCGCAGCTCGGTGATGCCTTCGATCTTCTTCTCTTTGACCAGCTCGGCGATCTTCTCGATCAGGCGAGCCTTGTTCAGCTGGTACGGCAGCTCGGTAACCACGATCTGCTGGCGGCCACCGACCTTGTCGATGTCTTCGATCTCGGAGCGGGCACGCATGTAGATGCGACCACGGCCGGTACGATAGGCCTCGATGATGCCCTGGCGGCCGTTGATCAGGCCGGCAGTCGGGAAGTCCGGGCCAGGGATGTGCTGCATCAGCTCATCGATGGTGACTTCGGGGTTGTCGATGAGTGCCAGGCAGCCATCGATGACCTCGCCGAGGTTGTGCGGCGGGATGTTGGTCGCCATGCCCACGGCAATACCGCTGGAGCCGTTGACCAGCAGGTTGGGAATACGGGTCGGCATGACTGCCGGGATCTGCTCGGTGCCGTCGTAGTTGGGCACCCAGTCGACGGTCTCCTTGTGCAGGTCGGCCAGCAGCTCGTGGGCCAGCTTGGCCATGCGCACTTCGGTGTATCGCATGGCTGCGGCGTTGTCGCCGTCCACCGAACCGAAGTTGCCCTGGCCGTCGACCAGCAGGTAGCGCAGCGAGAACGGCTGGGCCATACGCACGATGGTGTCGTAGACCGCGGTGTCGCCGTGCGGGTGGTACTTACCGATCACGTCACCGACCACACGGGCGGATTTCTTGTACGGCTTGTTCCAGTCGTTGCCCAGTTCGCTCATCGCATAGAGAACGCGACGATGCACGGGCTTCAAGCCGTCACGCGCATCGGGCAGCGCTCGCCCGACAATCACGCTCATCGCGTAGTCGAGGTAAGACTGTCTCAGTTCGTCTTCGATATTGACCGGGAGGATTTCTTTGGCCAGTTCGCCCATGAGAAGCCTGATTCCTTTTTCTGGTGAAACTTCGCAGCTCCATCAAGGGCCGAACGAAGCTCGCCGCCGCAACGCATAAGGGTGCGACGACTTACGACAAATCAATGAGTTGTGCCATGGATCTGCGCAATGAAGGCCGCCGTGGTGGGCGGTCTTGGAAACTGCCGGATGTTATCACAAAGGCAGGGGCGGTGGGGAGATGTGGCAGGTGGCCTCACACGAGGTTGAATCTGGATTTTTTATAGCCTGTGCCGGCCTCTTCGCGGGTAAACCCGCTCCCACAGGTACACCACCGCCCTCAGGCCTTGTGCTATCCCTGTGGGAGCGGGTTTACCCGCGAAGAGGCCGGCACAGGCGCTACGACTATCAGTGCAGGCGCTTGCGACAGATCAACTGTGCCAGCTTGGCGGCATCCGGCCGCTCGACGATGCCGCGCTCGGTCACGATCACGTCGATCAGGTCGGCCGGGGTCACGTCGAAGACCGGGTTGAACACCTCGACATCCGGCGCCACGCGGGTACCGCCAATGTCCAGCAACTCGTCGGCAGCGCGCTCTTCCAGCGGGATGTCCTCGCCCGTGGCCAGGTTCAGGTCGATGCTGGTGCTCGGCGCCACCACCATGAAACGTACGCCGTGGTGCATGGCGCTGACCGCCAGCTGGTAGGTGCCGATCTTGCTGGCCACGTCGCCGTTGGCGGCGATGCAGTCCGCGCCCACCACCACCCAGGTGATGCCCTTGCTTTTCATCAGGTGGGCCAGCGCCGAGTCGGCGCACAGGGTCACCGGGATGCCCTCGTTGGCCAGCTCCCAGGCGGTCAGGCGCGAGCCATGCAGCCAGGGGCGGGTCTCGCCGGCGTATACACGCTCGACCATGCCCTCCAGGTAACCGGCGCGGATCACCCCCAGCGCGGTGCCGAAACCACCGCAGGCCAGGGCGCCGGCGTTGCCGTAGGTGAGCAGGGTCTGGGCGTTGCCCTGGTGGCGGCGGATCAGCTCGATACCGTGCTGGGCCATGGTCAGGTTGGCTTCGCGGTCGCTTTCGTGGATGGCCACCGCTTCGGCCTCCAGCGCCGCCAGCACGCCTTCGTCCGGACGCAGGCGCTGCAGGCGCTCACGCATGCGGTTCAGCGCCCAGAACAGGTTGGCGGCGGTAGGGCGCGCTTCAGCCAGGACAAGGAAGTCTTCCTCCAGGTCCATTTCCCAGTCGCCACCCTCGGCCAGCCGCTCCTCCAGGGCCAGCACCAGGCCATAGGCCGCGGCAATGCCGATGGCCGAGGCGCCGCGCACGGCCATGTCGCGGATCGCCGCTGCCACCTGCGCGACATTGTCGCAGGCCAGCCAGCGCTCTTCCGACGGCAGCAGGCGCTGGTCGAGCAGGTGCAAGACGCCGCCCTGCCAGCGGATCCCGGTCACCTTCTCCGCCGCCAAAAGTCGCTCGCGCATCGCCTCTCCCCGTCGTTCGGATATCAAAAGCCGGCGATTATAGCGACCCTCGGGGCCGAGCGCTCGGGTATACTCCGGCGCAATTTTGCGAAGTTTCAGAGGACTGTTCTAATGAGCAACGTCGACCGCGCCGAAATCGCCAAGTTCGAAGCGCTGGCCCACCGCTGGTGGGACCGCGAAAGCGAGTTCAAGCCGCTGCACGAAATCAACCCGCTGCGCGTCAACTGGATCGACGAGCGCGCCAGCCTCGCCGGCAAGAAAGTGCTGGACGTGGGTTGCGGCGGCGGCATCCTCAGTGAGGCGATGGCCCTGCGCGGCGCCACGGTCACCGGCATCGACATGGGCGAAGCGCCACTGGCCGTGGCCCAGCTGCACCAGCTGGAGTCGGGCGTGCAGGTGGAATACCGGCAGATCACCGCCGAAGCCCTGGCCGAGGAAATGCCTGAACAGTTCGACGTGGTCACCTGCCTGGAAATGCTCGAGCACGTGCCCGACCCGTCTTCGGTCATCCGCGCCTGCTACCGCATGGTCAAGCCTGGCGGCCAGGTGTTTTTCTCCACCATCAACCGCAACCCCAAGGCCTACCTGCTGGCCATCGTCGGCGCCGAGTACATCCTGAAGATGCTGCCGCGCGGCACCCACGACTTCAAGAAGTTCATCCGCCCGTCCGAGCTGGGCGCCTGGAGCCGCGTTGCCGGCCTGCAGGTGAAGGACATCATCGGCCTGACCTACAACCCGCTGACCAAGCATTACAAGCTCAGCAGCGACGTCGACGTCAACTACATGATCCAGACCCTGCGCGAGGAATAAGCATGCGTTTGCAAGCAGTACTCTTCGACATGGACGGCACCTTGCTCGACACGGCGCCGGACTTCATCGCCATCTGCCAGGCCATGCTCGCCGAGCGCGGCCTGCCGGCCGTCGATGACAAGCTGATCCGCGACGTGATCTCCGGCGGCGCACGGGCGATGGTCGCCGCGACCTTCGCCATGAGCCCGGAGGCCGAAGGCTTCGAGGCCCTGCGCCTGGAGTTCCTCGAGCGCTACCAGCGCGACTGCGCGGTGCACAGCAAGCTGTTCGACGGCATGGCCGAGCTGCTGGCCGACATCGAGAAAGGCAACCTGCTGTGGGGCGTGGTCACCAACAAGCCGGTGCGCTTCGCCGAGCCGATCATGCAGCAACTGGGCCTGGCCGAGCGTTCGGCGCTGCTGATCTGCCCGGACCATGTCAAGAACAGCAAGCCCGACCCCGAGCCGCTGATCCTCGCCTGCAAGACCCTCGGCCTGGACCCGGCCAGCGTGCTGTTCGTCGGCGACGACCTGCGCGACATCGAGTCTGGCCGCGACGCCGGCACCCGCACGGCGGCGGTGCGCTACGGCTATATTCATCCAGAGGACAACCCCAACAACTGGGGCGCCGATGTGGTGGTGGACCACCCGCTGGAACTGCGCAAAGTGATCGACAGCGCGCTGTGCGGCTGCTGAACCCCGTCTAGACCGCAGCACAGCCCCTGTGGGAGCGGGTTCACCCGCGAATGCGCCAGGCCAGGCGACACCGGCGTCTGATAGTACGCATTCGCGGGTAAACCCGCTCCCACAGGGGACGGTGCCGCGCCAACGAACTCGAAGGACCTACCATGTTCGACTACACCGCCCGCCCCGACCTGCTGCAAGGCCGGGTCATCCTGGTTACCGGTGCCGGCCGCGGCATCGGCGCCGCTGCCGCCAAGGCCTACGCTGCGCTGGGCGCCACTGTGCTGCTGCTGGGCAAGACCGAGGCCAACCTGAACGAGGTCTACGACCAGATCGAAGCCGCCGGGCACCCGCAACCGGTGGTGATCCCGTTCAACCTGGAAACCGCCCTGCCCCACCAGTACGACGAACTGGCGGTGATGATCGAAGACCAGTTCGGCCGCCTCGACGGCCTGCTGAACAACGCTTCGATCATCGGCCCGCGCACGCCGCTGGAGCAGCTGTCGGGTGACAACTTCATGCGCGTGATGCACATCAACGTCGATGCCACCTTCATGCTCACCAGCACCCTGCTGCCGCTGCTGAAGCTGTCGGAAGACGCTTCGGTGGTGTTCACCAGCAGCAGCGTCGGGCGCAAGGGCCGGGCCTACTGGGGCGCCTATGGCGTGTCCAAGTTCGCCACCGAGGGCCTGATGCAAACCCTGGCCGATGAACTGGAAGGCGTGGCACCGGTGCGCTCCAACAGCATCAACCCGGGTGCCACGCGCACGGCGATGCGGGCGCAGGCCTACCCTAGCGAAAACCCGCAGAACAACCCGCTGCCGGAAGAGATCATGCCGGTGTACCTGTACCTGATGGGGCCGGACAGCAAAGGGGTGAATGGGCAGGCGTTCAACGCCCAGTAAGGCTTGGAATTGCCGGGGCTGCTTTGCAGCCCATCGCGACACAAGGCCGCTCCTACAGGGGATCGCATACCCATGTAGGAGCGGCCTTGTGTCGCGATGGGCCGCATGGCGGCCCCCGGCCCTACCCCGCTGCCAACACCGGGCGCATGCGCCCCTGCTGGCGCCCTTCCAGCTGCATGCACCGCTCCAGGAACAGGTACATGCAGTCATAACTCTTGCAAATCGCCTTGCGCAGTTCATTGCGCAGCCCCTGGGTCGGGTTCTCGCCGGCCAGGGTGCAGATGATCTCCAGCGCCTCCCACGGGTGCGCGTCGTCATACTGGGCATGCATCTTCAGCCACTTCATCGCCCGCTTGCGCTGATCCTCCGGGAAGCCCAGCGCATAGGTGTCGGTGGAGCACACCACCGCCGACCATTCACCGGTCGCACCTTCGATGGCGTAGTTGGTCGCCGCCATGGAAATGGCCAGGTTCTCGGTAGCGCACACGCGCCAGCACCAGTCATTCAGGCCGTTCAGCTCTGGCGGCACATCCTGGGCCTGCAGCTCGTGCAGGTGCACGCCATGCGCCTGGCACCAGTTCACCCAATAGTCGGCGTGGTTGAGCTCGACACGGATGTTGCGCATCAGCCAGCGCCGCGCCATGTCTTCGCCCTGATGACGGCCATAGCGGGTCTTGGTCAGGTTGTGGGCCATGTACAGCGAAAACTGCTCCACCACCGGCCAGCCACCGATCAGGTACTGGCGAATGGTCGATTGCTTCAACTGGCCATCGCGCAGGCGCGCGTAGAACTCATGCTCGACTACCCGGCGCTTGCTCTCGCGGCAGTCTTCAATCAGTTGCTGGGCCCATTGGGGGTAGCTGGCGGGATCCATCAAAGGCCCGATACGAACGAATGCGTCAATCACTTTCAGCTCCTTGATCCTTGTGATTTCTAGCTAGCGAAACGTGCCAGGTGCCCGCTGCAACAGAGGCCGGGCGGCGATCCGTTGGCGCTGCAGACTGTCACAGGTGAACACCTGAGGGCGTTCGATGAGGTAGCCCTGGGCGTAATCCACGCCAATTTCCTGCAAGGCCTGCTCGATCAAGGGTGTTTCGACGAATTCGGCAATGGTGCGCTTGCCCATTACGTGACCGATGTGGTTGATGACCTCGACCATGGCCCGGTTGACCGGGTCGTCGAGCATGTCCTTGACGAAACTCCCGTCGATCTTCAGGTAATCCACGGGCAAATGCTTGAGATAGGCGAACGACGACATGCCGGCGCAGAAATCATCGAGCGAGAAGCGACAACCCAGCCCCTTCAACTCGTTGATGAAGCGGATGGCGCTGCCAAGGTTGGCTATGGCGCTGGTTTCGGTGATTTCGAAACAGATCATCCGCGGCGGAATGGCGTATTCGACGAACAGGCGTTGCAGGTATTCGAGGAACTTGTCATCGCCAATGCTCGACCCCGACAGGTTGATCGCACAGATCGACAGCGGCCCCTCGCGCCCTTCGTCCAGGCACTGGCGGATGACCAGGAACACATTGCGCACCACCCAGCGGTCCAGCGCGGTCATAAGGCCGTAGCGCTCGGCCGCCGGGATGAAGCTGCTGGGCAGGATGGTACGGCCGCTTTCGTCGTGCAGGCGTAGCAGGATCTCGATATGGCCGGGGCCTTCGAAGGTTTTCAGCGGGGCGATTTCCTGGGCGTACAGGCAGAAGCGGTTTTCTTCCAGGGCCACGTGCAAGCGCTGGATCCAGGCCATTTCGCCAAAGCGCATGGACAGCTCGCTGTCGTCGGCATGGTACACCTGCACGCGGTTGCGGCCTTTTTCCTTGGCCATGTAGCAGGCCATGTCGGCGGCACGCAGCGAGGTTTCGAGGGTGCCGGGGGACTGGGCCATGTTCACCAGGCCGACGCTGACGGTGGTGACGAACGGCCGCCCTTTCCACACGAAATGCAGGCTCTGCACCAGCTGGCGCAGCTGCTCGGCAATGCGCTCGGCCTGGTCGGGCGGGCAGTTTTCCAGCAGCACGCCGAATTCGTCACCACCCAGCCGGGCCAGGGTGTCGCCCTCGCGCAGGCCGGACTGCAGCACGGCGCAGATGTGCCGCAGCAGCTCGTCGCCGGCGGCATGCCCGCAGGTATCGTTGACCAGCTTGAACTGGTCGAGGTCGAGGAACATCAGCGAATGCCGCCCGGCCTGGCGCGCCAGGTCATTGAGCGCCTGCTCCAGGCGGTATTCGAACTCGCGGCGGTTGGCCAGGCCAGTCAGGGCATCGTGGGTAGCCTGCCAGGACAGGTTGGCGATGTACTGGCGCTCCTGGGTCATGTCGTGCAGCACCAGCACGATGCCGCTGACCTGGCCGTCATTGACGATCGGCGAGCCGACCAGGTTGACCGACACGGTGCTACCGTCCAGGCGCTGGATCAGCCGGGCATGCTCGGCGCCACCCTTGAGGCTGCCGCTGAGCACCTGTTCGACCAGGCTGCGGCCGTCTTCCTCGGCCTGCTCGTCCACCAGGCTGAACAGCGCCGACAGCGGCAGGCCCTGGGCATGGCCGGCCTGCCAGTGGGTCAGTTGCTCGGCGGCGGGGTTCATGTAGCCGATACTGCCCTCCACGTCAGCGGTAATCACCGCATCACCAATGGCCTGCAGGGTGATCTGCGCCCGCTCCTTTTCTTCCTGCAGGGCGCTGGCAAAGGCCTGGCGCTGGGCCAACAGCTTGCTGGAGCGGCGCCAGGCAATGGCAATCAGGAACATCGCGGTCAGCAGGTTGGTGATCAGCAGCACCCGCAGCAACATGCGCGAGCCCTCGCCCAAGGCATCGCTGAACGCCTTGGCGGCCGGGGTTACCCCTTCGTTGATGGTGACAATGCGCGCCTTCCAGTCGCTGACCGTGCGGGCGCCGACCGGGCCAGCGGCGAAGCTGCCGCGCATTTCCATGGCCAGCATATCCAGCTTGCCCAGGTAGTCGTCGCCGATGTCCCAGTAGTCGATGGCCGTCTGCATGTAGCTGACGTTGCGAAAGTTGCGGTAGAACCAGATGATCCGCTCGACATCGTCGGGGTGGTTGCCGCCTTGCAGCACGGCCTGGCGCGCGGCGTCCAGGTCGGGGCTGGGCTGGTCCATCACTTCGCGCAGCTGGTGGTCGCCCTGGGGCACGGTGATGGCCTGGCGATAGCGATGGTAGGTGCTGTCGTCGCGGGTTTCGGCGTACAGGTTGAGGTAGTAGATGGCGTCTTTCTGCGCCTTGGACCAAAGGCTTTCGCCCGCGACATAGGCACGCACGGCCGAGAGCGTATAAAGGCTGAGGCTGCCCAAGGCTACCTGGAAGACCACAACGGCGATGAAGGGCCAGGTGATGCCGAGCAACTTTGGCGCTTCTAGAGTGCGATGTCCCTTCATGGAGTCCCTGTCACAGAGCAGATAAGGCGCAAATCAACCCAGACAAAGCACAGCGTAGGCCATTTGCCATCCCGGCGGTTGGGTTTTTTATGCCAGGCTCAACGCCATTTTCGATTATGTCGACGCGCTTTTTGTAGGAGCGGCCTTGTGTCGCGATCGGGCCGCAAAGCGGCCCCAAGATATCAGCGGTAAAGCAAAAATCCAGGGGCCGCTTTGCGGCCCGATCGCGACACAAGGCCGCTCCTACACACACAGCGCACTTGCTTGTGGGGATCAGCTCTGCTGCAGGTGCCCATACAACTTGGCATACAACCCACCCTCGGCAATCAGCTGCTGATGGTCGCCATCCTCGGCCACGTGCCCGCCGTCGAACACCAGCACCCGGTCGGCCTGTTTCACCGCCGACAGGCGGTGGGCGATGATCAGTGTGGTGCGGCCGCTGAGGAAGCGCGCCAGGGCCTGGTGCAGGTTGTATTCGGTGGCGGCATCCAGGGCCGAAGTGGCTTCGTCGAGGATCACCACCTTGGGTTCGGCCAGCACCATGCGGGCAATGGCCAGGCGCTGGCGCTGGCCACCGGACAAGCGCACGCCGGAGCGCCCCACCACACTGTCCAGGCCCTGCGGCAACGCGGCGATGGTGGCATCCAGTTGGGCAATGCGCAGCGCCTGCCAGCAGGCCTCGTCACTGCAGTCACGGCCCATGGTCAGGTTGGCGCGCACGGTGTCGTTGAACAACGACGGGTGCTGCAATACCACCGCGACGTTTTCACGCAGGGTTTCCAGGCCGATTTCCTGCAGGCTGGCACCGCCAAAGCGGATGGTGCCGGCCTGGGCACTGTAGAGGCCCAGCAACAGCTGCACCAGGGTGCTCTTGCCACCACCGCTGGCGCCGACGATCGCCACCTTCTCGCCCGCGGCGATGGACAAGTCGAGGTGCTCGAGCACCGGCTCGTCGGCATAGGCAAAGCGCAGGTCGCGCACTTCGATACCCACCGTCTCGCGGCCGGCGAACGGGTCGCTGGCAGCCGGGTACTGCGGCTCTTCGTCGCGTGCCAGCAGTTCGTTGAGGCGGCTGAGCGCACCACCGGCGGCGTAGTAGGCGTATTGCAGGTTGAGCAGCTGCTCCACCGGGCCGATCATGAACCACAGGTAGCTGAACACCGCCAGCATCTGGCCGATCGACAGGTCGGAGAACAGCACGGTGAGCATGGCCGCGGCGCGGAAGATATCGATGCCGAACTGGAACAGCAGGCCACTGGCGCGGCCGCTGGCATCGCTCTTCCACTGCGAGTCCACGGCGTAGTCACGCACTTCGCGGGCGCGCAGGCCAAGGCGACCGAGGAAGTAGCCCTGGCGGTTGCCGGCGCGGATTTCCTGAATGGCGTCGAGGGTTTCCGCCAGCGCCTGGGTAAACCGTGCGGTGCTGTCGTTCTCGAGCTTTTTCAGGTGCTTGACACGCTTGCCCAGCTGCACGGTGAAGTAGATCACCAGCGGGTTGAACAGCAAGATCAGCAAGGCCAGCTGCCAGTGCATCCAGATCAGGATGGCCGCCGTGCCGGTCAGGGTCAGCATGGCCACCAGGAAGCGGCTCAGGGTTTCGCCGACGAACTTGTCGAGGGTGTCCAGGTCGGTGACCAGGTGAGTGGTCACCGTGCCGCTGCCCAGGCTTTCGTATTCCTTCAGCGAGATGCGCTTGAGCCGCTCGATCAGCCGAATGCGCAGGCGGTAGACGATGTCCTTGGCCAGGCCGGCGAACAGCTTGGCCTGGATCACGTTGAACGCCAAGGCGGCCAGGCGCAGGCACAGGGTCAGCAGCAACATCAGGCCGATGTAGCCCGCGGCCACCTGCCAGCTGGACGGCAGCAGGTGGTTCATCCACTTCAACGCGGCATCGCCATGGCCCAGCAGCACTTCGTCCACCAGCAGCGGCAGCAGCAGCGGGATAGGCACGCTGCAGCAGGCCGCCAATACGGCGATGAGGTTGGCGGACCAGAGGTTTTTCTTGTGATGCAGGGCCAGGCGGCGGATTTCCGCCCAGCTCAATCGATCGGCCACAGTGTGAGGTTTGCCCGGTACCGGGTCGGGTGACCCAGGCACATCAAGCACAGGCGGCCTGCTGCAGCCAGCGGCCGAGCAAGGGTTGCAGGCGCTCCAGCGGCTGGTAGCCGTTGGTCAGCAGGGCCAGTTGGCCATTGCGTTCGGCAAGCAAGGTCGGGAAACCGGCGATGCCCAGGTCCTGGGCCCAGCTGAAATCGGCTGCAGTGGCGGCGCGGGTATCGGCACGGGCGAAGGCCTCGGCGAACATGGCACGGTCGAAGCCTGCCTGTTCGGCCAGGTCGACCAGATGCGGTGCAACGGTCACGTCCACGCCTTGCTCGTAGAACGAACGCTGGATCAGCGCCAGCAGCGGCCAGACGCGCTCGGCGTCCAGTTCGCGGGCGGTGACCAGGGCACGGCAGGCCGGCTCGGTGTCGTAGACGAAGCCGTCGGGCATGGCCCCCTCGAAGCGGAACGGTTGGCCGGTGGCATCGGCCACCGCCTGCCAGTGTTCGAGGATGTACTTGCGGGTAGAGCTGTCCAGGGCACTGCCGCCGGTACGCAGCCCGCCCGGCACCAGGCGGGTGGGCACGCCTGCGTCACGCGCCTGGGCGATCAGGGCCGCGGCCACGGGTGCGAAACCCCAGCACCAGGAGCACATCGGGTCCATCACATAGATCAGGCGTGCAGACATGCATCAAGCCTCGGCTTTGTAGTTGTAACCGATCGGGTGCGGCAGGTTGCGCGCCTTGGCCAGCTCGATCTGCTTCTGCCGGTCGATGGCGCTACGCCGGGTCTTCTCGCTCAGGGTGTCCCAGCAATGCGGGCAGCTGACCCCTGGCGAATAGTGCTCGGACGCGCGCTCCTCTGCATTGATCGGGTGGCGGCAGGCGTGGCACTGGTCGTACTCGCCTTCGCTCAGGTCATGGCGCACCGTGACGCGGTTGTCGAAGACGAAGCAGTCGCCGTCCCACAGGCTTTCTTCCTGAGGCACTTCCTCGAAGTATTTCAGGATGCCGCCCTTAAGATGATAGACCGCCTCGAAGCCTTCACCGAGCATGTAGCTGGAGGCTTTTTCGCAACGGATACCGCCGGTGCAGAACATGGCAACCTTCTTGTGCTTGCTGGGGTCGAAGTTGGCCTTGATGTAGTCGGGGAACTCGCGGAAGGTTTCGGTCTTCGGGTCGATGGCGCCCTTGAAGGTACCGATGGCCACTTCGTAGTCGTTGCGGGTGTCGATCAGCAGCACTTCCGGGTCGCTGATCAGCGCGTTCCAGTCCTTGGGCTCGACGTAGGTGCCGACCGCCTGGTTCGGGTCCACGCCCGGTACGCCGAGGGTTACGATCTCTTTCTTGAGCTTGACCTTGGTGCGGTAGAACGGCTGTTCGTCGCAGTACGACTCCTTGTGGTCGACATCGGCAAGGCGTGGGTCGTTGCGCAGCCAGGCCAGCAGGCCGTCGATGCCTTCGCGGGTGGCCGACACGGTGCCGTTGATGCCCTCGTGGGCCAGCAGCAGGGTGCCCTTGACGTTGTTGTCGAGCATGGTCTTGAGCAGCGGCTCGCGCAGCTCGACGTAGTCTTCCAGGGTGACGAACTTGTACAGCGCCGCGACGACGATGGGTTGGGACATGAAGCAGGATCTCCAGTGGTTGCCCTCGTAAGGGGCGGACCGGGTTTGACAGTGTGACAAAAAAGCAGGGGGCGCTTTGCGCCCCATTCGCGGCACAAGGCCGCTCCTACAGGGGAATGCACCAGCCGACGGGCTGCGCTATCCCTGTAGGAGCGGCCTTGTGCCGCGAATGGGCCGCAAAGCGGCCCCCGGAATGTTGCGGATTCTACCAGAACAACAGCAAGGTTTCAGTGCCCGCCGCCCGCGCACACAGGCGAGGCGGGTGCAACGCCGACCTTGGCCCACTCTTCGGCGGTGTAGGTGTGGATGGCCAGGGCATGGATCTCGCCCATCAGCTCACCCATGGTGGCGTACACCTTCTGGTGGCGCTTGACGCTGTTCAACCCGGCAAACTGCTCGCTGACGATCACTGCCTTGTAGTGGGTCTCCTGACCACGACTGTGCATGTGGCTTTCGTTGAGCACTTGCAGGTGTTGCGGCGCCAGGGCGGCCAGCTGCTGTTCGATACGCTGTTGCATGGTCATCGCGGCGTACTCACTTCTTCGCCGGGGCGGCGGCCTTGCCAGCGTTCGGGTCCAGCTCCTTGGTCATGTCGTCCAGCAGCTTGTTCACCACCGGTACCGCTGGCTCCAGGCTCTGCTGGGTCAGCTGGGCCGACTGCTGGGTGACCTTGGGCATTTCGCGCAGCACTTTCTTGCCCAGCGGCGATTCGTAGAACTTGACCAGGTCCTTGAGCTCCTGCTCGGTGAAGGTCTGGGTGTACAGGTCGACCATCTTCGGCTTCAGCTTGTTCCAGCCGATGGCGTTGTCCAGCGCGGCGTTGGCCTTGGCCTGGTAGCTTTCCAGCACCGCCTGCTTGGTGGTCGGGGCCTTGGTCTGGGCGAAACGCTGGGCGAACATCTGCTGGACCTGCATGTACACCGGGGTGCCCAGCTTGTCGGCGTTGGCCAGGGTCAGGAATTTCTCGGCAGCAGCGTTGTGGCTGGCGGTGGCAGCGAGTACCTGGCCGCTGGCGCAAGCCAGGGCAACGGCGGCACAAAGGACACGGAGACGGGTCATTGCATTTCCTTCAGAAGAGAGGGAGGCGGGTACCTCAGAGTAGAGCATTCTGCGCCGTGGTGGCGATGTGCTCAAGTGGCACGACGAGCGACGGAACCGCTCGGTCGAATCAGGGCCTAAACTGCGATTTCGAACTACACAGGAGTGAGTACAGAATGAGCCGTATCGAGACAGACAGCCTGGGCCCGGTCGAAGTTCCTGAGGACGCCTACTGGGGTGCGCAGACCCAGCGTTCGCTGATCAACTTCGCCATTGGCAAGGAACGCATGCCCATCGCGGTGCTGCACGCCCTGGCGCTGATCAAGAAGGCCGCGGCCCGCGTCAACGACCGTAACGGCGACTTGCCGGCCGACATCGCCCGGCTGATCGAACAGGCCGCCGACGAAGTGCTGGGCGGCCAGCATGACGACCAGTTCCCGCTGGTGGTCTGGCAGACCGGCAGCGGCACCCAGAGCAACATGAACGTCAACGAAGTGATCGCCGGGCGGGCCAACGAACTGGCCGGCAAGGGCCGTGGCGGCAAGGCCCCCGTGCACCCCAACGACCACGTCAACCGCTCGCAGAGTTCCAACGACTGCTTCCCCACCGCCATGCACATCGCTGCGGCGCGGGCGGTGCACGAGAAGCTGCTGCCGGCCATCGCAGAGCTGTCCTCGGGGCTGGCCGAGCTGTCGGCACGCCACCACAAGCTGGTGAAGACCGGCCGCACGCACATGATGGACGCCACGCCGATCACCTTCGGCCAGGAGGTGTCGGCCTTCGTCGCCCAGCTCGACTATGCCCAGCGCGCCATCCGCGCCACCCTGCCGGCGGTGTGCGAACTGGCCCAGGGCGGCACTGCCGTGGGTACCGGGCTCAACGCCCCGCATGGTTTTGCCGAAGCCATCGCCGCCGAGCTGGCGGCGTTGTCCGGCCTGCCGTTCGTCACTGCGCCGAACAAGTTCGCTGCCCTCGCCGGCCACGAGCCGCTGACCAGCCTGGCCGGCGCCCTGAAGACCCTGGCCGTGGCCCTGATGAAAATCGCCAACGACCTGCGCCTGCTGGGTTCCGGCCCGCGCGCCGGGCTGGCCGAGGTACGCCTGCCGGCCAACGAGCCGGGCAGCTCGATCATGCCAGGCAAGGTCAACCCGACCCAGTGCGAAGCGCTGTCGATGCTGGCCTGCCAGGTGCTGGGCAACGACGCGGCGATCGGCTTTGCCGCCAGCCAGGGGCATTTGCAGCTGAACGTGTTCAAGCCGGTGATCATCCACAACCTGCTGCAGTCGATCGAATTGCTGGCTGACGGCTGCCGCAACTTCCAGCAGCACTGCGTGGCGGGCATCGAGCCGGATGCCGAGCAGATGGCGGCGCACCTGGAACGGGGGTTGATGCTGGTGACGGCACTGAACCCGCATATTGGCTATGACAAGGCGGCGGAAATTGCCAAGAAGGCCTATGGCGAAGGCAAGACCTTGCGCGAGGCGGCACTGGAGTTGAAGTACCTGACCAATGAGCAGTTCGACCAGTGGGTGAGGCCGGAGAACATGCTGGCTCCGGGGGGCAAGGGCTGACAGCTCAGAGACCGCGCTCCCCTGTAGGAGCGGCCTTGTGTCGCGATGGGCTGCGCAGCAGCCCCCAAAAATCTATGTCGCTGCCGAGATTTCTGGGGCTGCTGCGCAGCCCATCGCGACACAAGGCCGCTCCTACACAGAGCGCGCAACCCTCTTGAACTTGCGGGCGCGCCACCCGGCCACCAGCGAAGGCCCCAGCGCCACCAGCGCCGAACCCAGCACCACCGTCACTGCCCCCACATAGCCCAGGGCATTGATGTCCTCAGCGTGCACATACTCAGGCCACACCAACGCCGCCAGCGCCACCGCGACAAAGGTCACCAGCGGGGTCAGCGCCAGCGTGGCACTCACCCGCGACGCCTCCCAGTGCGCCAGCGCCTCGGCGAACGCGCCATAGGCCACCAGGGTATTCAGGCAACAGGCCAGCAACAGCCAGCCTTGCACCGGGGTCAGCTGCAACGCCTCCAACGGGTGGACCCAGGGCGTCAGCAGCGCGGCGCAGCTGAGGTAGATCACCATCATTACCTGCTGCGAATGCCACACAGTCAGCAACTGCTTCTGGCTAAGCGCATAGAACACCCAGATGCTGGTGGCCAGCAGGATGGTCAGCACGCCGGTGGTATAGGTGCCGAGCGAGGTCAGCAACTCTTCCAGGCGTTGGTTGAAAAACAGCCCGAACCCCGCCAGCAGGATCAGCAGGCCCACGCCCTGCCCCAGGCTGAAACGCTCGTGGAACACGAACACGCTGGCCACCAGCAACAGCACCGGGCCGATCTGCACGACCAGTTGCGCGGTGCCCGGGCTGAGCAGGTTGAGGCCGATCAGGTACAGCACGTAGTTGCCCATCAGGCCAAGCACGGCCACTACCACCAGGCCTTTGCCCTTGGGCGCCAGTTTGCGCAAGGAAGGCAACCTGCGCTTGGCGGCCAGCCAGGCGAACAGCAGGCCACCGGAAACCAGCAGGCGGTACCAGGTGACGGTGACCGGGTCGACCACTTGCAGCACCTGCTTGAGCTTGATCGGCAGGATGCCCCAGAGCAATGCGGTCAGAAGTGCCAGGAACAGGCCATAGCCCCAGCGGCCGGTAATGGTGTGCATAAAATCCTCGATCAAGCCCGTGGTGGGGGTAGTTGAATTCTACGGGCTTGAAGGGCGGGGACGGTGGCGGATGCCGGGAAAAGAATTCATCAGGTCATTCTTCTGTGGCATGGCTTGACAGGTATGCTGCCTGTTCTGGCCTCTTCGCGGGTAAACCCGCTCCCACAAGGATCACACAAGATTCAGCCCTGTGGTATTCCTGTGGGAGCGGGTTCACCCGCGAAGAGGCCGGCACAGGCAAACAGGAACTTCGATTATTTCTTGTCCCTGGCAAACGCCGCCTCAAGCGCCTGGTTGATGGTGCGCAACACCTTCACCCGCGCCCAGCGCTTGTCGTTGGCCTCCACCAGCGTCCAGGGTGCAATCTCGGTGCTGGTGCGGTCGACCATGTCACCCACCGCCTGAACATAGTCGTCCCACTTGTCGCGATTGCGCCAGTCGTCCTCGGTGATCTTGTAGCGCTTGAACGGGATCTGCTCGCGCTCTTCGAAGCGCTCCAGCTGGGTCTGCTGGTCGATCGCCAGCCAGAACTTGACCACCACCGTGCCGGCATTCACCAGCTGTTCCTCGAAATCGTTGATCTCGCTGTAGGCACGCATCCAGTCGGCCGGGCTGCAGAAGCCTTCCACCCGCTCCACCAGCACCCGGCCATACCAGGAACGGTCGAAGATGGTGAACTTGCCACGCGCCGGAATGTGCCGCCAGAACCGCCACAGGTAAGGCTGCGCGCGTTCTTCTTCAGTGGGCGCGGCAATCGGCACGATGCGGTACTGGCGCGGGTCCAGCGCGGCGGCCACGCGGCGGATGGCGCCGCCCTTGCCGGCAGCGTCGTTGCCTTCGAACACCGCCACCAAGGCATGCCGGCGCATGTGCTTGTGGCGCAGCAGGCCGGCCAGGCGTGCCTGCTCGGTGACCAGTTGCTCCTGGTAGTCGGACTTGTCCAGGCGCAGGGTCATGTCCAGCGCGCCGAGCAGGCTGCGCTGGTCGATGCTGCGGCCCAGCGGAGCAACGTTGCCCCGGTGCTTGCCTTTGGGGTTGTTGTCCAGTGCCGCCTGCAGGCTTTCCAGCAGGATGCGACCTACCGCCAGGCTGCGGTAGTTCGGGTCGACGCCCTCGATGACATGCCACGGCGCGTAATCGCGGCTGGTGCGGCGCAGCACGCGCTCACCAAAGCGCACGAAACGGTCGTAGGTCTCCGACTGCTGCCAGTCCAGCGGGCTGATCTTCCAGCTGTGCAGCGGGTCGTCCTTGAGCGATTTCAGCCGCGCCTTCATCTGCTTCTTGGACAGGTGGAACCAGAACTTGATGATCAGCGCACCTTCGTCGCACAGCATCTCCTCCAGCCGCTCGGCGCCGGTGATGGCCTGGTCGAGCACGGCGTCCTTGAACACCCCGTGTACCCGCCCCTGCAGCATCTGGCTGTACCAGTTGCCGAAGAACACGCCCATCCGCCCCTTCGGTGGCAGGGCCCGCCAGTAGCGCCATGCCGGCGGGCGCGCCAGCTCTTCGTCGGTCTGCTGGTCGAAGGTGAGCACATCGATCATGCGCGGGTCCATCCACTCGTTGAGCAGCTTGACCGTCTCGCCCTTGCCGGCGCCTTCGATACCGTTGATCAGCACGATCACCGGGAAACGCGCCTGCTGCTTGAGTTCGTACTGGGCTTCGAGCAGGGCCTCGCGCAAAGCGGGTACCTCGGCGTCGTAAGCCTCCTTGTCGATGCTGTGGCCGATTTCGGCGGATTCGAACATGCACTGGCTCCTTCAATGGATAAGCAAGACTAGCGGATTTGAAGGCTCGTGCAGTACCTGCGGGAGCGGGCGTGCCCGCGAAGAGGCCGGCACAGCCTGCGCAAACCTCCCGGATGGCATAAAATCCGCCCATCCGCTGCAACCGAGCCAACCATGTCCACCCTCCTCCAGCACGCCCAGATCGACTGGGACGACCAGGGCCGCCCCCATTCGCGGCAATACGACGACGTCTATTTCGCAGTCAACGAAGGCATCGAAGAAACCAAGCACGTGTTTCTTGGGCAAACCCGCCTGGCCGAGCGCTTTGCCGACCTCGCCCCGCACGCCTGCCTGGTGATCGGCGAAACCGGGTTCGGCACCGGCATGAACTTCTACTGCGCCTGGCAACTGTTCGAGCAACACGCCCACACCGAGGCTCGCCTGCATTTCGTCAGCGTCGAAAAGTACCCCCTCGATCGCGACGACATGGCCCGCGCCATATGCCTGTGGCCTGAACTTGCCGCCTATGCCGAGCCCCTGCTGGAGCAGTACGTGGCAGTGCACCCTGGCTTCCAACAGTTCACCTTCGACAACGGCCGGGTCACCCTCACCCTGTTGATAGGCGACGTACTGGAACAGCTGCCGCAACTCGATGCGCAGATCGACGTGTGGTTCCTCGACGGCTTCGCCCCGGCCAAGAACCCCGACATGTGGACCCCGGAGCTGTTCGCGCAGCTGGCACGGCTGTCACACCCGGGCACGGTGCTAGGCACCTTCACCACCACCGGTTGGGTACGCCGCAGCCTGGTCGAGGCCGGCTTCGCCATGAAGAAGGTGCCGGGCATCGGCAAGAAATGGGAAGTGATGAGCGGCGCCTATGTCGGCCCTGTGCCCAGCCCCGGCGCGCCATGGTACGCGCGCCCGGCTGCCGTAGCGGGGCCGCGTGAAGCGCTGGTGATAGGCGCCGGGCTCGCCGGTAGCACGACCGCCGCCAGCCTGGCACGGCGTGGCTGGCAAGTTACCGTGCTGGAACGCCACGACACCCCGGCACAGGAAGCTTCGGGTAACCCGCAAGGGGTGCTGTACCTGAAGCTGTCCGCCCACGGCACGGCGTTGTCGCAGATGATCCTGGCCGGTTTCGGTTACACCCGGCGCCAGCTGCAGCGCCTGCAACGTGGCCACGACTGGGATGCCTGCGGCGTGCTGCAACTGGCCTTCGACAGCAAGGAAGCCGAACGCCAGGGCAAACTGGCTGGCGCCTTCGAACCTGGCCTGTTGCACTCGCTGGAACGTGCAGAGGCCGAAGCCATCGCCGGGGTGGCCTTGCCGGCTGGTGGGCTGTTCTATCCCGAAGGTGGCTGGGTACACCCGCCGGCGCTGTGCCAGCAGCAGTTGCAGCACCCGGGTATTCGCCTGCTGACGCATCAGGAGGTGCTCGAACTGCGCAAGGTCGACGGGCAGTGGCAAGCCTGGGCTGGCGAACGTTTGCTGGCCAGCGCGCCGGTGGTGGTCCTGGCCGGTGCCGCCGACGTACTGCGCTTCGAGCCATGCGCGCACCTTCCGCTCAAGCGCATCCGCGGGCAGATCACCCGCCTGCCGGCCACGGCCAGCAGCCGCGCGCTGCGCACCGTGGTGTGTGCGGAAGGCTATGTAGCGCCGCCGCGCGGGGGTGAACACACCTTGGGCGCGAGCTTCGACTTCCACAGCACAGACCTGGCACCGACGGTGGCCGAGCACCAGGGCAACCTGGCATTGCTGGACGAGATTTCGGTCGACCTGGCCCAGCGCCTGGGTACCGCCGAGCTGGACCCTGGGCAATTGCAGGGGCGTGCGGCGTTCCGTTGCACCAGCCCGGATTACCTGCCGATCGTCGGGCCGGTGGCGGATGCGCAGGCGTTCGCCCAGGCCTATGCAGTGCTGGGCCGGGATGCACGGCAGGTGCCGGATGTGGCCTGCCCCTGGCTGGATGGGTTGTATGTGAACAGCGGGCATGGCTCGCGCGGATTGATCACGGCGCCGTTGAGCGGCGAACTGGTGGCGGCGTGGGTATGCGGGGAACCGCTGCCGTTGCCACGGGCGGTGGCGGAGGCGTGCCACCCGAACCGGTTTGCCTTGCGCAGGTTGATTCGCGGGAAATAGGGGAATGGGGCTGCTGCGCAGCCCATCGCGACACAAGGCCGCTCCTACAGGAGATCGTATTCTCTTGTAGGAGCGGCCTTGTGTCGCGAAAGGGGCGCAACGCGCCCCCATAGCTTTGCGCCATATAACAGATCGATCTAAAACTCTCACAAACCACATGGGTCAGTTCCTTAAGGTGCCCTAATCCGGGGCACCCCCTCCCCAACGGAAAAACCGGTAAGGACCTATGTGCGGATTAGCAGGAGAGTTGCGTTTCACCCCCATCGACCAAGCCCCTCGCCCAGCCGACCTGGCTGCGGTAGAGCGCATAACCCACCACCTGGCGCCCCGCGGCCCGGATGCCTGGGGCTTCCATAGCCAAGGCCCGATCGCCCTCGGCCACCGGCGCCTGAAAATCATGGACCTGTCCGACGGCTCTGCCCAGCCGATGGTCGACAACACCCTGGGCCTGTCGCTGGCTTTCAACGGCGCCATCTACAACTTCCCCGAACTGCGCCAGGAGCTGCAGGCCCTGGGCTACAGCTTCTGGTCCGACGGCGACACCGAGGTGCTGCTCAAGGGCTACCACGCCTGGGGCGCGGCCTTGCTGCCCAAGCTCAATGGCATGTTCGCCCTGGCCATCTGGGAGCGCGACAACCAGCGCCTGTTCCTCGCCCGCGACCGCCTGGGCGTCAAACCCTTGTACCTGTCGCGCAACGGCGAGCGCCTGCGCTTCGCCTCGACCCTGCCGGCGCTGCTCAAGGGTGGTGACATCGACCCGATGCTCGACCCGGTGGCACTCAACCACTACCTGAATTTCCACGCCGTGGTGCCGGCGCCACGCACCCTGCTGGCCAACGTGCAAAAGCTGGAACCCGGTACCTGGATGCGCATCGACCGCCATGGCGAAGTGGAACGCCAGACCTGGTGGCAGCTGCACTACGGCGCCAACCCCGACGAACGTGAGCTGGACCTGGAAGGCTGGACCACCCGCGTACTCGATGCCACCCGCGACGCCGTGGCCATTCGCCAACGGGCAGCGGTGGACGTGGGTGTGCTGCTGTCTGGCGGGGTCGATTCCAGCCTGCTGGTCGGCCTGCTGCGCGAAGTGGGCGTGGACGACCTGTCGACCTTCTCCATCGGTTTCGAGGATGCCGGCGGCGAACGCGGCGACGAGTTCCAGTATTCCGACCTGATCGCCAATCACTACGGCACCCGTCACCACCAGCTGCGCATCGCCGAGCACGAGATCATCGAGCAATTGCCGGCCGCCTTCCGCGCCATGAGCGAGCCGATGGTCAGCCACGACTGCATCGCCTTTTACCTGCTGTCGCGGGAAGTGGCCCGGCACTGCAAGGGCGTGCAAAGCGGCCAGGGCGCCGACGAGCTGTTCGCCGGCTACCACTGGTACCCGCAGGTGGACGGCGCCGAAGATGCCTTTGCCGCCTACCGCGAGGCCTTCTTCGATCGCAGCCACGCCGAGTACCGCGACACCGTGCAGGCACCCTGGCTGCTGGAAACCGACGCGGCCGGCGACTTCGTCCGTGAACACTTCGCCCGCCCCGGCGCCCCCGATGCGGTAGACAAGGCGCTGCGCCTGGACAGCACGGTGATGCTGGTCGACGACCCGGTCAAACGGGTCGACAACATGACCATGGCCTGGGGCCTGGAGGCGCGCACGCCGTTCCTCGACTACCGCCTGGTGGAGCTGTCGGCGCGCATTCCGGCACGCTTCAAGCTGCCCGACGGCGGCAAGCAGGTGCTCAAGCAGGCGGCGCGGCGGGTAATCCCGCACGAGGTGATCGACCGCAAGAAGGGCTACTTCCCGGTACCTGGCCTGAAGCACTTGGAAGGCGCCACCCTCGGCTGGGTACGTGAATTGCTGACCGACCCCAGCCAGGACCGCGGGCTGTTCAACCCGGCCATGCTCGACCGCCTGCTGAGCAACCCGCACGGCCAACTGACGCCGCTACGTGGCTCCAAGCTGTGGCAGCTGGCGGCGCTGAACCTGTGGCTGAGCGAACAAGGAATCTGACCGATGAAAGCCCACGAAATCGCTTACGGTCAGCGCCTGCTGCGCGGCCAGGCGCCGTCCTACGAGCGCCTGCAGGCGCGCCTGGCCGGCGATGGCAGCCAGCCACACGACCAGCCGCGCGCCGTGCATTGCGGCTGGGGCCGGCTGCTGATCGGACACACCTACCCCAACCCGGCCGACCTCGCCGCCGACCTGCTGGAAGAACGCCCCGGCGAGCGCGACATCGCCTTGTACGTGGCCGCGCCCCAGCAGCTACTGGCCCAGGCCCCGCAGCAACTGTTCCTCGACCCGTCCGACACCCTGCGCCTGTGGTTCACCGACTACCGCCCAGCGCAGCGAGTGTTCCGCGGCTTCCGCGTGCGCCGGGCGCAGAACCCGGGCGACTGGCAAGCAATCAACACCCTGTATCAGGCGCGCGGCATGTTGCCGGTCGACGCCGAGCTGCTCACCCCTCTGCACCTGGGCGGCCCGGTGTACTGGCTGGCCGAGGACGAAGACAGCGGCGCGGTGATCGGCAGCGTCATGGGCCTGAACCACGCCAAGGCGTTCGACGACCCCGAGCACGGCAGCAGCCTGTGGTGCCTGGCGGTAGACCCGCACTGCACCCGCCCCGGCGTGGGTGAAGTGCTGGTGCGCCACCTGATCGAACACTTCATGAGCCGTGGGCTGGCCTACCTGGACCTGTCGGTGCTGCACGACAATCGCCAGGCCAAGCGCCTGTATCAGAAGCTGGGTTTTCGCAACCTGCCGACCTTCGCGGTCAAGCGCAAGAACGGCATCAACGAGCAGCTGTTTCTGGGGCCGGGGCCTCAAGCCGACCTCAACCCGTACGCACGCATCATCGTCGACGAGGCACTGCGCCGGGGCATCGAGGTACAAGTGGACGATGCCGCTGGCGGCCTGTTCACCCTCAGCCTGGGCGGGCGCCGCATTCGCTGCCGTGAATCGCTCAGCGACCTGACCAGCGCCGTGACCATGACCCTGTGCCAGGACAAGCGCCTGACCCAGCATGCCCTGCACAATGCCGGGCTGCAGGTGCCGGCGCAGCAACTGGCCGGCAATGCCGATGACAACCTGGCGTTTCTCGACGAGCATGGCGCGGTGGTGGTCAAGCCGGTCGATGGCGAGCAAGGCCAGGGCGTGGCGGTGAACCTCACCTGCATCGACGACATCACCCACGCCGTGGCGCAGGCCCGCCAGTTCGACAGCCGCGTGTTGCTGGAAAGCTTCCATGCCGGGCATGACCTGCGCATCGTGGTGATCGGCTATGAAGTGGTGGCGGCAGCCATCCGTCACCCGGCGCAGGTGCTGGGCGATGGCAAGCACAGCATCCGCCAGCTGATCGATGCCCAGAGCCGTCGGCGCCAGGCCGCAACCGGTGGCGAAAGCCGCATTCCGCTGGACGACGAAACCGAGCGCACCCTGCGCGCGGCGGGCTTTGGCTACGACGACGTGTTGCCCGCCGGCCAGCGCCTGGCCGTACGACGCACCGCCAACCTGCACACCGGCGGCACCCTGGAAGACGTTACCGAACGCCTGCACCCGGTGCTGGCCGACGCCGCCGTGCGCGCTGCACGGGCGCTGGAGATCCCGGTGGTGGGGCTGGACTTCATGGTGCGTGATGCCGGGCAACCGGAATACGTGATCATCGAGGCCAACGAGCGTGCCGGGTTGGCCAACCATGAACCGCAACCGACCGCCGAGCGTTTTATCGACCTGCTGTTTCCGCATAGCCGGCCTTTGGCGTAACCGCTGCTGGCCTCTTCGCGGGTAAACCCGCTCCCACAGGGACCCCACAAGTATCGAGGGCTGTGGTGGACCTGTGGGAGCGGGTTTACCCGCGAAGAGGCCGGCACAGGAGTAAAGGAGTTCCCAACCATGTCCGACCGACATCCCGAACCCGATCTCGACTACCTCAAGCGCGTGCTGCTGGAAATGCTCGCCATCCCCAGTCCCACCGGTTTCACCGACACCATCGTGCGCTACGTGGCCGAACGCCTGGACGAGCTGGGCATCCCCTTCGAGCTGACCCGCCGCGGCACCATCCGCGCCACCCTCAAGGGCCGCCAGACCTCACCTGACCGCGCCGTGTCCGCTCACCTGGACACCATCGGCGCCAGCGTGCGCCAGTTGCAGGACAACGGCCGCCTGGCCCTGGCGCCGGTCGGTTGCTGGTCCAGCCGCTTCGCCGAAGGCAGCCGGGTCAGCGTGTTCACCGATACCGGCGTATACCGGGGCAGCGTGCTGCCACTGATGGCCAGCGGGCATGCCTTCAACACCGCCATCGACCAGATGCCGATCAGCTGGGAGCACGTTGAGGTACGCCTGGACGCCTACTGCGCCACCCGCGCCGACTGCGAGGCGCTGGGTGTAAGCATCGGTGATTTCGTTGCCTTCGACCCGCTGCCCGAATTCACCGAAAGCGGCCACATCAGCGCCCGCCACCTGGACGACAAGGCCGGCGTGGCAGCACTACTGGCGGCGCTGAAAGCCGTGGTGGAAAGCGGCCGCCAACCGTTGATCGACTGCCACCCGCTGTTCACCATCACCGAAGAGACCGGCTCGGGAGCGGCTGGCGCCCTGCCCTGGGATGTCAGCGAGTTCGTCGGCATCGACATTGCCCCGGTGGCGCCCGGGCAGGCCTCCAGCGAGCATGCGGTGAGCGTGGCCATGCAGGACTCGTCGGGGCCTTACGATTACCACCTGTCCCGGCACCTGCTGAAACTGGCCGGCGACCACGACCTGCCGGTGCGGCGCGATCTGTTCCGCTATTACTTCAGCGATGCCCATTCGGCAGTGACGGCGGGGCACGATATTCGTACCGCGCTGGTGGCCTTTGGCTGCGATGCCACCCATGGCTACGAGCGAACACACATCGACAGCCTGGCGGCGTTGAGCCGCTTGTTGTCGGCGTACCTGCTGAGCCCGCCGGTGTTTGCCAGTGATTCGCAGCCGGCCAATGCGTCGTTGGAGCGCTTCAGCCATCAGTTGGAACATGATGCGCAGATGGAAAGCGATACGCGGGTGCCGGCGGTGGATAGCCTGGTTGGCAACAAGGGCTGAGGGCCCTGGGGGCTGCTTTGCAGCCCATCGCGAAACAAGGCCGCTCCTACAGACGATACGCGTTCCCCTGTAGGAGCGGCCTTGTGTCGCGATGGGCCGCAACGCGGCCCCAAAATCCCGAATGTTTCGCGTAGCATGCCCCCACCAACACCTAGGCAACGCCCACCATGCTGATCCCCTACGACCAACTGCAAGCCGAAACCCTGACCCGCCTGATTGAGGACTTCGTCACCCGTGACGGTACCGACAACGGCGACGACACCCCGCTGGAAACCCGCGTGCTGCGGGTGCGCCAGGCATTGGCCAAGGGCCAGGCGTTCATCCTGTTCGACCTGGAAAGCCAGCAGTGCCAGTTGCTAGCCAAGCATGATGTGCCCAGCGAGCTGCTCGACTAGCAGGTCAGGCCTCTTCGCGGGCTCGCCCGCTCCCACAGGAATTTCACAAGTCTTGAGAGCGGTGCAGTACCTGTGGGAGCGGGCGAGCCCGCGAAGAGGCCGGCACAGGCAACATCAGATTCCACGGGCTTTATCTTTCTGCCCTTCCTTGATGCGCTTGTACACCTCGGACCGATGCACCGGCACCTGCCGCGGTGCATCCACACCCAAGCGGACCATACCGTCCCGCGTTTCCACGACCATGATCCGAATGTCATCACCAATCACGATGATCTCTCCCACTTCGCGCCCTATTACCAGCATGCTCCGATCCTCCAGCGAAAGGGAAAACCGGAGCCTGCCTTGACGGCATAGAGCTACTCAATAGTTCTGCCGTGATTCAGAAGCGCCCTACATTTCCGGGTAATTTTCCTTACAGACGAATCATCGCGACTGAGCCTTGGCCCGCATTTTCACCGCCATTTCGGCCATCTCGTCGTACAGCCGCTCAGGGGCCTGGCGCTTCAGTTGCCAGGCCTGGCGCCCGGCCTCATGGGGCAGGATCAGGAACTCGCCAGCGGCAACCTGCCGGTGGATGTACTCGGCGATGTCCGCCGCATTGATCGGCGAGCCTTCCAGCAGCTTGCCAACCTGGGCTTTCATCGCCGGGTTCGGCCCGCGGAACGAGTCCAGCAGGTTGGTCTGGAAGAACGACGGGCACACCACGTGCACCGCCACCTCCAATTGGCGTAGCTCGACCAGCAGGCTTTCCGACAAGGCCAGCACGCCGGCCTTGGCCACGTTGTAGTTGCTCATGCCCGGGCCCTGCATCAGCGCGGCCATCGAGGCGATGTTGATGATTCGCCCCTTGCTGCGCTCCAGCAGCGGCAGGAAGGCCTTGCAGCCCTTGACCACGCCCATCAGGTTGACCGCGATCTGCCAGTCCCAATCCTCCAGCGACAGTTCGGCGAAGAACCCGCCCGAAGCGACGCCGGCATTGTTGACGATCACGTCGATACCACCGAACTGTTCGGAGCAAGCCTGGGCCAGGGCGGTGAGCTGGCTGTAGTCGCGCACATCGCAACGCTGGACAAAGCCTTCGCCGCCAGCTGCGCGGGCCAGCTCCAGGGTTTCGCGCAGGCCGGCTTCGTTGACATCGGCCAGCGCCAGGCGCCAGCCCTCACGCGCCCAGCGCAGGGCGATCTCGCGACCGAGGCCGGATCCGGCGCCGGTGATCATGATGCGGTTTTGCATGGTGGCTGGCCTTGTTCTGATGGGTTGTGCAACCAGTCTAATCAAGGCCTGGGGGGCAGGCAGGGTTCATCAAGGTAGTGAATGGAGGGGCATGACTGTGTGGTCAGCCTGCACCGGCCTCTTCGCAGCACAAGGCTGCTCCTACAGGGACCGCACACAGCTGTAGGAGCAGCCTTGTGCTGCGAAGAGGCCGGTACAGGCACCACACAAATGGAATCTTTGACACTTACCACCAGTCCTTACTTACAAGAGGCCAGCAGTCCGAGGCCCTTGACCCTCAACCACGCAAGGACTCCGTCATGACCACGATTCTCATCATCATCCTGATCCTTCTGCTGATTGGTGGCTTACCGGTCTTCCCGCACTCGCGCAGCTGGGGCTATGGCCCGTCCGGCATCATCGGCGTGGTGCTGGTAGTTCTGCTGGTTTTGTTGCTACTAGGCATGATCTAGCAACGAAAACACAAAAAACCGCGCCGAAGCGCGGTTTTTTCATTGCCGGAAGGATCAGTGCGAAACAGCACCCGAAGCGCCCAGGCCAGTCTGCGAACGCACGAACTGCGGGAAGAACAGCGCACGTTCGTCTTCGGCAGCCTTGGACTTGTCGGTGACCGAGAAGAACCAGATACCGACGAAGGCGATCAGCATCGAGAACAGTGCCGGGTACTCGTACGGGTAGATCGGCTTCTCGTGGCCGAGGATCTGCACCCAGATGGTCGGGCCGAGGATCATCAGCGTCACCGCACTCACCAGGCCCAGCCAGCCGCCGATCATGGCACCGCGGGTGGTCAGCTTCTTCCAGTACATCGAGAGCAGCAGTACCGGGAAGTTGCAGCTGGCCGCGATGGAGAACGCCAGGCCGACCATGAAGGCGATGTTCTGCTTCTCGAACAGGATGCCCAGGCCGATCGCCAGTACGCCCAGGGCGACGGTGGTGATCTTCGACACGCGGATCTCGTCCTTGTCGTTGGCCTTGCCCTTGCGCCATACACTGGCGTACAGGTCGTGGGACACCGCCGAGGCACCGGCCAGGGTCAGGCCGGCAACCACTGCCAGGATGGTGGCGAAGGCAACAGCCGAGATGAAGCCGAGGAACACGCTGCCACCCACAGCGTTGGCCAGGTGCACCGCTGCCATGTTGTTGCCACCCAGCAGGGCGCCAGCGGCGTCCTTGAAGTCCGGGTTGGTGCTGACCAGCAGGATGGCGCCAAAGCCGATGATGAAGGTGAGGATGTAGAAGTAGCCGATGAAGCCGGTGGCGTACAGCACGCTTTTGCGCGCCTCCTTGGCGTCACTGACGGTGAAGAAGCGCATCAGGATGTGCGGCAAGCCGGCGGTACCGAACATCAGCGCCAGGCCCAGCGAGAACGCCGAGATCGGGTCCTTGACCAGGCCGCCCGGGCTCATGATCGCCTCGCCCTTGGCGTGCACCTTAATCGCTTCGGAGAACAGGGTGTTGAAGTCGAAGCCCACGTGCTTCATCACCATCAGCGCCATGAAGCTGGCACCGGACAGCAGCAGCACGGCCTTGATGATCTGTACCCAGGTGGTGGCCAGCATGCCGCCGAACAGTACGTACAGGCACATCAGGATACCCACCAGGATCACCGCCACGTGGTAGTCCAGCCCGAACAGCAGCTCGATCAGCTTGCCGGCACCGACCATCTGCGCGATCAGGTAGAACGCCACCACCACCAGCGAACCGGAGGCCGACAGGGTGCGGATCTCCTTCTGCCCGAGGCGGTACGAGGCCACGTCGGCGAAGGTGTACTTGCCCAGGTTGCGCAGGCGTTCGGCGATCAGGAAGAGGATGATCGGCCAGCCGACCAGGAAGCCGATCGAGTAGATCAGGCCATCGTAGCCAGAGGTGAACACGAGTGCGGAAATACCCAGGAACGAGGCGGCCGACATGTAGTCACCGGCAATCGCCAGGCCGTTCTGGAAGCCGGTGATCTTGCCACCGGCGGCGTAGTAGTCCGACGCTGACTTGTTGCGCTTGGAGGCCCAGTAGGTGATGCCGAGGGTGAAGGCGACGAAGGCCACGAACATGGCGATCGCGGAGACGTTCAGCGGTTGCTTCTGCACCTCGCCGGTCAGGGCATCGGCGGCCCACACGGCGGGTGCGAAGGCTCCGCAGGCCAGTACGGCCAGGGCTTTGGCGTGGCGAATCATTGTTGCGCCTCCTTCAGGATGGCCTTGTTCAGCTCATCGAATTCGCCGTTGGCGCGGCGTACGTAGATGGCGGTCAGGACGAATGCCGAGACGATCAGGCCGACGCCCAGGGGAATACCCCAGGTAATCGACGACTCAGGGCTGAGCTTGGTGCCCAGAATCTGAGGACCGTAGGCGATCAGGAGGATGAAGGCGCAGTACAGGCCGAGCATGATCGCCGAGAGAATCCAGGCGAACCGTTCGCGTTTGGTGACCAGCTCCTTGAAGCGGGGGCTGTTTTGTATCGAGAGGTAAATGCTGTCGTTCATTGTTTTTGTCCTAGCAGCACAGATAGGGGTGGAACCCACGACCCTTACTTTATGCGGCTATCGGACGCCAACCAGACGACCTTAGTCTTAGATGCAACGGTGTTTTACAGATCACGCAACAAAACAGCTTGCACATATCCCTGTAGGAGCAGCCTTGTGCTGCGAAGACGCCGGTACAGGCTGCCCGAATCTTCGCAGCTTGCACCAGCCTCTTCGCAGCACAAGGCTGCTCCTACAACGGAACGGGTTGTTACTTGCCAGTCCACTCCTTCACACGCTCAGGGTGCTTGGCCACCCAGTCCTTGGCCGCCGCTTCAGGCTTGGCGCCTTCCTGGATAGCCAGCATCACTTCGCCAATCTCGTCCTTCGACTGCCAGTTGAACTTCTTCAGGAACTCCGCCACTTCCGGGGCCTTGGTGGCCAGTTCCTTGCTGCCGATGCTGTTCACGGTTTCCGCGGCGCCATACACGCCTTTCGGGTCTTCGAGGAACTTCAGTTTCCACTTGGCGAACATCCAGTGCGGTACCCAGCCGGTCACCGCAATCGACTGCTGCTTGGCATAGGCACGGCCCAGTTCCGCAGTCATCGCCGCGCCAGAGCTGGCCTGCAGCTTGTAACCGGTCAGGTCGTAGTCCTTGATGGCCTGGTCGGTCTTGAGCATTACGCCGGAGCCGGCGTCGATGCCGACGATCTTCTGCTTGAAGGTGTCGTCGGTCTTGAGGTCGGCGATGCTCACCGCCTTGACGTACTCAGGGACGATCAGGCCGATCTTGGCGTCCTTGAAGTTCGGGCCGTAGTCGACCACGTTGTCCTTGTTCTTGGCCCAGTACTCGCCATGGGTCACCGGCAACCAGGCCGACAACATGGCATCGAGCTTGCCGGTTGCCACGCCCTGCCACATGATCCCGGTGGCCACGGCCTGCAACTTCACGTCGTAGCCGAGTTTCTGCTTGATCACTTCGGCGGCCACGTTGGTGGTCGCCACGCTGTCAGCCCAACCATCCACGTAACCAATGCTGACTTCTTTGGCCATTGCCTGTGCCGCACTCATGGCCAGTACCATGGCGGTGCCCACACCCAGGAAACGTCGCATTCTTGTAATAGCAGCCATCAAAGCATCCCCTCGTCAGGTCTCGGAATTTGCATCATCGTCCTGCAACAATAGTCGACCTGCTCCAGCTACGACCTGTAGCCGCCCCATATGCGACAGCACTATGCCATTAGCGCCATCGGCCTGCGCCGACCTGCGCGATCCTTGCATGCCAAAGGTTTGGCGCCGGGCTACTATCTACCCTTTTGCGCCTGACGATGGACCGCCCGATGCCCAGTTCTACCCGCCTGCTGCTGCCGTTGTACCTGCTTGCCTGCCTGCTCGCCCTGCTCGGGCTCGGAGGGCTCTGGTACGGGCTTGGCAAGCCGGTGCAACTGCCCGACGCGGCCAGCCCGACGCACAAGCTGCAATGCGCCTCGTACACCCCGTTCGACAAGGACCAGTCGCCCTACGACCAGCCGTTTCGCCTGCGCCCGGCGCGCATGGATGCCGACCTGGCGTTGCTGGCCGAGCGTTTTCAGTGCATCCGCACCTATTCCCAGACCGGTCTTGAGGCAATCCCGGCGCTGGCACGCAAGCATGGCCTGAAGGTGATGCTAGGTGCCTGGGTCAACGCCCACCCGGCCGACACCGAGAAAGAAATCGAGCTGCTGATCGCCGCCGCCAATGCCAACCCCGACGTAGTCAGCGCGGTGATCGTCGGCAACGAGACGCTGCTGCGCAAGGAAGTGACCGGTGCGCACCTGGCCACGCTGATCGCCCGGGTGAAAAGCCAGGTCAAGGTGCCGGTGACCTACGCCGATGTGTGGGAGTTCTGGTTGCAGCACCCGCAGGTGGCGCCTGCGGTGGACTTCCTGACTATCCACCTGCTGCCTTACTGGGAAGACGACCCACGTGGCATCGACGAAGCCCTGGCCCATGTCGCCGATGTACGCCGGGTGTTCGGCACGCGCTTCGCGCCGAAGGACGTCCTGATCGGCGAAACCGGCTGGCCCAGCGAAGGCCGCCAGCGCGAAACCGCGGAGCCCAGCAGGGTCAACGAGGCGCGTTTCATTCGCGGGTTCGTGGCCATGGCCGAAAGCAACGGCTGGCACTACAACCTGATCGAGGCGTTCGACCAGCCATGGAAGCGCGCCAATGAAGGGGCGGTCGGCGGTTACTGGGGGCTTTACGATGCCGACCGGCAGGACAAGGGCGTACTCGAAGGGCCAGTGAGCAACCTGCCTTACTGGCCGCAGTGGTTGCTGGCCAGTGCCCTGCTGATGGTGCTGATGCTGATGCTTGCCGGGCGCCCGGCCACTCCGGTGGCGGCCATGCTGCTGCCGTTGCTGGCGGCGTTTGGGGCAGGCTGCCTGGGGCTTTGGGGCGAGCTGATGCGCACCCATGCGCGCTTTGCCGGGGAGTGGCTGTGGGCGGTGCTGCTGGCGGGGCTGAACCTGCTGGTGCTGGCCCATGCCGTGCTGGCCCTGGCGCGGCGCACGGGCTGGCGCGAGCGCCTGTACGCCTGGCTGCAGGCGCGGGCCGGCTGGCTGTTGCTGGCAGCGGGTTTTGCCGCGGCGGTGAGCATGCTGGCGATGGTGTTCGACCCACGCTATCGCAGCTTCCCCAGCGCAGCGTTGGCGTTGCCGGCGCTGGTATTTGCACTGTGGCCGGTGCCGGCGCGGCGGGCGGAGGTGGCGTTGCTGGCGTTCATCGTCGGTGCCGGGGTGGCGCCGCAGTTGTTTGTGGAAGGGTTGGAGAACCAACAGGCCTGGGGGTGGGCCGGGGTGAGTGTGCTGATGACCGCAGCCTTGTGGCGGAGCTTGCGCCTTGCTCGCACGGCCTGAAAATACACATCCCTGTAGGAGCGGCCTTGTGTCGCGATGGGCCGCAAAGCGGCCCCAGGATTAGCGCAATGGCATAGATTGCCGGGGCCGCTCTGCGGCCCATCGCGACACAAGGCCGCTCCTACAAAGTCCGCGTAGCACCAGCGTCCCGCACCAGCCGCAACCCCGCCAGCACCAGCGCGAACACGGCAATGCTGGCGGTATACAGCACCAGTGCCGGCACCGCGAACACCAACGCCACCACTGCCAGCCACCAGCCGCCACGCCCGGCAACCAACTGCGCCAGCAGCGCCAGCCCCAGCCCGCCCCAGGCCATCACCTGATGATGAATGCCCAGCCCCAGCAACGACCGTACCTCACACTGCCAGTACGCCGCCGGCGCCGTGCACAGCCCCACCCACTGCCCGTCCTCCATCAGCCCGTAGCGCACGCCATAACTGGCAGCAAGCCAAAGCCCCAGAAACAGCACAAGCAGCGCAGCCGGCAGCGAACGAGACATCCAGTTCTCCAATAGCGGAAATCGAAAGCATCCATGATCGCTTATGCCCAGTTGTAAGGCAAAATCACTTCCCTGCAGCTATGTTGCAGATAACAAGCACACCAAAGACCACCGCGCCTGGCAACTTTGCCCGCCCCGTTGTGGTCCTAGCCTGCACACTGCTCGACCTTGCGTTCTTTTGGGGGATTACATGCTTCGATCTTTGCGCCTCGCTGCCTTGCTCGGCGGCCTGCTCATGGCTGTGGCCGCTTCGGCGCGGGATATCGACGCCGCAAGCTATGGCTACCCCTTGACCAACCCGTTCGAGGCAACCATCGCCACCACGCCGCCGGACCAGCGCCCCACCCTGCCCGGCGACGACGAAATCAGCCAGTCCGATTACAGCCTCAACCTGCGCCCGGACCGTGAGTTCACCCTGCCCGACAACTTCTGGGCAGTGAAGAAGCTCAAGTACCGCCTGGCCCGCCAGGACCACGAGGCGCCGCTGATCTTCATCATCGCCGGCACCGGTGCACCCTACACCAGCAGCATCAACGAATACCTGAAAAAGCTGTTCTACCAGGCCGGCTTCCACGTGGTGCAGCTGTCCTCGCCCACCAGCTACGACTTCATGAGCGCAGCCTCGCGCTTCGCCACCCCAGGCGTCAGCCAGGATGATGCCGAAGACATGTACCGGGTGATGCAGGCCGTGCGCGCCCAGCACCCGCGCCTGCCAATCAGCGAGTTCTACCTCACCGGCTACAGCCTGGGCGCACTCGACGCTGCCTTTGTCAGCCACCTGGACGAAACCCGCCGCAGCTTCAACTTCAAGCGCGTGCTGCTGCTGAACCCGCCGGTCAACCTGTACACCTCGATCAACAACCTGGACAAGCTGGTGCAGACCCAGGTCAAGGGCATCGACCGCAGCACCACCTTCTACGAGCTGATGCTGGCCAAGCTGACCCGCTACTTCCAGGAAAAGGGCTACATCGACCTCAATGAAGCCTTGCTGTACGACTTCCAGCAGTCGCGCCAGCACCTGTCCAACGAGCAGATGGCCATGCTGATCGGCACCTCGTTCCGCTTCTCGGCGGCCGACATTGCCTTCACCTCCGACCTGATCAACCGCCGCGGCCTGATCATTCCGCCGAAATTCCCGATCACCGAGGGCAGCAGCCTCACGCCGTTCTTCAAGCGTGCCCTGCAGTGCGACTTCGACTGCTACATGACCGAGCAGGTCATCCCCATGTGGCGCGCCCGCACCGACGGCAACAGCATCCTGCAACTGGTCAACCAGGTCAGCCTGTATGCGCTGGAAGACTACCTGAGCAGCAGCGACAAGATCGCCGTGATGCACAACGCCGACGACGTCATCCTCGGCCCTGGCGACATCGGCTTCCTGCGCAAGGTGTTCGGTGAGCGCCTGACCCTTTACCCCCATGGCGGCCATTGCGGCAACCTAAATTACCGCGTCAACAGTGACGCCATGCTGGAGTTCTTCCGTGGTTAACAAACTCCTCTTCGCCACTGCCCTGTTCGCCGCCGGCCAGGCCCTGGCAGCCGAAACCGCCCCCCGGGCCAGCGTGATCGAGGCCGACCCGCAAGTCACCGAGGCACCACTGGCGCCCGAGGCCGATGGTTTCGTCGACCCGCTGCGCGAGCTGAAATTCAACCCGGGGCTGGACCAGCGCGAGTTCGAGCGCTCCACCCTGCAAGCGCTGAACGTGTACGACCCGCTGGAGTCGATCAACCGGCGCGTCTATCACTTCAACTACCGCCTGGACCAATGGGTGCTGCTGCCGATGGTGAGCGGCTACCAGTACGTCACCCCACGCTTCGTGCGCACCGGGGTGACCAACTTCTTCAACAACCTGGGCGACGTGCCGAACCTGTTCAACAGCGTATTGCAGTTGAAGGCCAAGCGCTCGGCGGAGATCACCGCGCGGCTGATGTTCAACACCATCATCGGCGTGGGTGGGCTGTGGGACCCGGCGACCAAGATGGGCCTGCCGCGGCAAAGTGAAGACTTTGGCCAGACCTTGGGCTTCTATGGCGTACCGGACGGGCCGTACCTGATGCTGCCGGTGCTGGGGCCGTCGAACCTGCGCGATACCACTGGGCTGGTGGTGGACTATGCAGGCGAACAGGCGATCAACTACCTGAACGTGGCCGAAGCCAGCAGCGACCACCCGGAAATCTCCGTGCTGCGCGTGGTGGACAAGCGCTACAGCACCAAATTCCGCTATGGCCAGCTCAACTCGCCGTTCGAGTACGAGAAGGTGCGGTATGTGTATACCCAGGCGCGCAAGTTGCAGATAGCCGAGTAGGCAGGCCAGGCCTCTTCGCAGCACAAGGCTGCTCCTACAAGGCGACGCGCTACCCTGTAGGAGCAGCCTTGTGCTGCGAAAAGGCCGGCACAAGCAACATCAAATCCCCAGGAACTGGCAAAGCTCCCGCTTCTTGGCCAAGGCATCCTTTCGCCCCAGCTCTATCAGCTCGCTGCAGTAACTGGCCTCGAACAGCAAATAGCTCAACACCCCCGCCCCGCTGGTACGTGTCGCCCCCGGCCCGCGCAGGAACATGCGCAAGGCCGCCGGCAACTCGCGCCGATGCCGCGCGGCAATTTCGTCCAGCGGCTGGCTGGGCGCCACCACCAGCACGTCGATTGGCGCCAGGCCCAGGCGCCGGGCGTCCAGGTGCGCCGGCAACAGGTGGCTCAGGTGGTTGAGGCGCTGCAGCAGCTCGATGTCGTCTTCCAGGCTGTCAATGAACGTGCTGTTGAGCATGTGCCCGCCGATCTGCGCCAGGCTCGGCTGCTGGCCGCTGAACACCCGCTGGGTCGGTAATGGTGGCGCCGGCCGCTGCGGGTTGCCACTGACCCCGACTACCAGTACCCGGCTGGCGCCCAGGTGCAGGGCCGGGCTGATCGGTGCCGACTGGCGTACCGCGCCATCACCGAAATATTCGTCGCCCAGCCGCACCGGGGCGAACAGTAGCGGGATGGCCGCGCTGGCCAGCAGGTGGTCGATGGTCAACGGCGTGGGCATGCCGATGCGGCGGTGGCGCAACCAGGCTTCGATGGTGCCGCGCCCCTGGTAGAAGGTCACCGCCTGGCCGGACTCGTAGCCAAAGGCGGTCACCGCGACGGCGCGCAGTTGCTCGGCGGCCAGGGAGTGGGCGATACCGTCCAGGTTCAGGTGCGCCTGCAGCAAGCCGCGCAATGGGCTGCTGTCCAGTAGCGCCACTGGCGCCGGGCCGCCCACGCCCAGCAGGTTGTGGGCGACGAAGCGGCTGGCCTGGCGGACCACACCGGGCCAGTCGCTGCGGATGACCAGGTGGCTGCGGAAGTTCTGCCAGAAGGCGGTGAGCCGTTGTACGGCGTCGCTGAAATGGGTGGCGCCGCTGGCCAGGGTGACGGCGTTGATGGCGCCGGCGGAGGTGCCGACGATGACCGGGAACGGGTTGTGCGCGCCAGCGGGCAGCAGTTCGGCGATGCCGGCCAGCACGCCGACCTGGTAGGCAGCGCGGGCGCCGCCGCCAGAAAGGATAAGACCGGTTACCGGGGGTGGGGCCATAGGAGTCCTTCCTGGGGTTGGTGTGCTGTCAGTGCCGGCCCTTTCGCAGGTAAACCCGCTCCCACAGGTATTGCACAGCCTTCAAGGCCTGTGGAGAACCTGTGGGAGCGGGTTCACCCGCGAATAGGCCGGCACAGGCAAAAGAAAATTCAGCGCTTCTTCTTGTCATACAGCCGCGGCTCCCCTTCGGGCCGCGACTTGAACCGGCGGTGCGCCCACAGGTACTGCTCGGGGCATTCGCGCAACACGCTTTCCACCCACTGGTTGATGCGCAGGCAGTCAGCCTCTTCGCTCTCCCCGGGGAAATCCGCCAGCGGCGGGTGGATCACCAGGCGATAGCCGCTGCCATCCTCCAGGCGCTTCTGGGTGAACGGAATCACCTGCGCCTTGCCCAACCGGGCAAACTTGGTGGTGGCAGTCACCGTCGCCGCCGGGATGCCGAACAGCGGCACGAACAGGCTCTGCTTGGCGCCGTAGTCCTGGTCGGGTGCGTACCAGATCGCCCGGCCCGAACGCAGCAGCTTGAGCATGCCGCGCACGTCCTCGCGCTCCACCGCCAGCGAGTCGAGGTTATGCCGCTCGCGGCCGCTGCGCTGGATGAAGTCGAACAGCGGGTTGCCGTGCTCGCGGTACATACCGTCGATGGTGTGCTGCTGGCCCAGCAGCGCGGCGCCGATTTCCAGGGTGGTGAAGTGCACCGCCATCAGGATGGCCCCCTGCCCCGCCTGCTGGGCGGCCTGCAGGTGTTCCAGCCCCTCGACATGGGCCAGGCGCGCCAGCCGGGCCTTGGGCCACCACCAGCTCATGGCCATTTCGAAGAAGGCGATACCGGTGGAGGCGAAGTTGGCCTTGAGCAGGCGCTGCCGTTCGTCGACCGACAGCTCCGGGAAGCACAGCTCCAGGTTGCGCGCGGCAATGCGCCGCCGCTCACCGGCAAAGCGGTACATCACCGCTCCCAGCGCGGTACCGACTTTCAACAGGACCCGGTACGGCAACTGGACCACCAGCCACAGCAGGCCCAGGCCCAGCCACAGGCCCCAGAAACGTGGGTGAAGGAAATAGGGACGAAAACGCGGGCGTTCCATTGAAGCTTCCGGAAAGACAAAGGCCGCGCATTCTACAACGGATCAGCGCATGTTGCGGGCAACCGGTCTTATCGTTATAAGTCAGGGCACTTTTTTCGCAACAAGCCGTCTATGCAGACCATGAGCCCAAACCACACACCCGACACCGCCTCCGTGTTCCAGCTCAAGGGCAGCATGCTCGCCATTACAGTGCTGGAACTGGCGCGCAATGACCTTGAAGCCCTCGACCGCCAACTGGCGGCGAAAGTCGCCCAGGCACCGAACTTCTTCAGCAACACGCCGCTGGTGCTGGCGCTGGACAAGCTGCCGGCCGACGAGGGGGCAATCGACCTGCCCGGCTTGATGCGGATCTGCCGCCACCACGGCCTGCGTACCCTGGCCATCCGCGCCAACCGCATCGAGGACATCGCCGCCGCCATTGCCATCGACCTGCCGGTGCTGCCGCCATCCGGCGCCCGCGAACGGCCGCTGGAGCCCGAACCCGAGGTGAAGAAGCCAGAGCCGGCCCCTGTCCCGCCGCCAATCCTCGAACCCGAGGTGCGCCCGACCCGCATCATCACTTCGCCAGTACGTGGCGGCCAGCAGATCTACGCCCAGGGCGGCGACCTGGTGGTGACCGGTTCGGTCAGCCCGGGGGCGGAACTTCTGGCCGATGGCAACATCCATGTGTACGGCGCCATGCGCGGCCGCGCCCTGGCCGGCATCAAAGGCAATACCAAGGCACGTATCTTCTGCCAGCAGATGACCGCCGAAATGGTTTCCATCGCCGGCCAGTACAAGGTATGCGAAGACCTGCGCCGCGACCCGCTGTGGGGCACTGGCGTGCAAGTCAGCCTGTCTGGCGACGTGTTGAACATCACCCGTCTTTAACGGATACTTGCCAGCATTTTTAGTGCAACTTTTCTTACCGTTGCCGTTTATTTGTATTTTTGCAGGGACTTGTGTCCCGATTATTTTAGGGGTGAAACACCTTGGCCAAGATTATCGTGGTTACTTCCGGCAAGGGGGGTGTGGGCAAGACCACCACCAGCGCCGCCATTGGTACCGGCCTCGCACTGCGTGGCCACAAGACCGTCATCGTCGACTTCGACGTGGGCCTGCGTAACCTCGACCTGATCATGGGCTGCGAACGCCGCGTGGTGTACGACTTCGTCAACGTGGTCAACGGCGAAGCCAACCTGCAACAGGCCCTGATCAAGGACAAGCGCCTCGAGAACCTGTACGTGCTGGCCGCCAGCCAGACCCGTGACAAGGACGCGCTGACCCAGGAAGGCGTGGAAAAGGTCCTGATGGAGCTGAAGAAAGACTTCGACTTCGTCATCTGCGACTCGCCGGCCGGTATCGAGAAAGGCGCACACCTGGCCATGTACTTTGCCGACGAAGCCGTCGTGGTCACCAACCCCGAGGTGTCCTCGGTACGTGACTCCGACCGCATGCTGGGCATCCTGTCGAGCAAGTCGCGCCGCTCCGAGAACGGCGAAGAGCCGATCAAGGAACACCTGCTGATCACCCGCTACCACCCGGAGCGCGTGGAAAAGGGCGAAATGCTGAGCATCGCCGACGTCGAAGAGATCCTGGCGATCAAGCTCAAGGGTGTGATCCCCGAGAGCCAGGCAGTGCTCAAGGCTTCCAACCAGGGTATCCCGGTCATCCTCGACGACCAGAGCGATGCCGGCCAGGCCTATAGCGATACCGTCGACCGTCTGCTGGGCAAAGAAAAGCCCCTGCGGTTCATCGAAGTGCCGAAGCAAGGATTCTTCGCGCGCCTGTTTGGAGGCAAGTAAACCATGAACCTTTTTGACTTCTTTCGTGGCAGACAGAAAACTACCAGCGCGTCGGTAGCGAAAGAGCGTCTACAGATCATCGTGGCGCACGAGCGCGGCCAACGCAGCGAACCGGACTACCTGCCAGCGCTGCAGAAAGAACTGCTGGAAGTGATCCGCAAATATGTGAACATCGGCAACGATGATGTGCATATCGAGCTGGAAAACCAGGGTAGCTGCTCGATTCTGGAACTGAACATCACATTGCCGGATCGCTGATCCGCGCAATTGGCCATCGGGGCTGCCTTGCAGCCCATTCGCGGCACAAGGCCGCTCCTACAGGGATACGCATTTCCTTGTAGGAGCGGCCTTGTGCCGCGAATGGGCCGCAAGGCGGCCCCGATGGTTTCCCCGATATCACAGAGATACTGCAATGCCGCTGTCCAACATCCAGATCCTGCACGAAGACGCCGCCATCCTGGTGATCAACAAACCGACCCTGCTGCTGTCGGTACCCGGCCGCGCCGAGGACAACAAGGACTGCCTGATCACTCGCCTGCAGGAAAACGGCTACCCCGACGCGCTGATCGTGCACCGCCTGGACTGGGAAACTTCCGGCATCATTCTGCTGGCCCGGGATGCCGACAGCCACCGCGAGCTGTCGCGCCAGTTCCACGACCGCGAAACCGAAAAGGCCTACACCGCGCTGTGCTGGGGCCAGCCGGCGCTGGACAGCGGCAGCATCGACCTGCCGCTGCGCTACGACCCGCCGACCAAGCCACGGCATGTGGTGGACCACGAACAGGGCAAGCATGCGCTGACCTTCTGGCGCATCGTCGAACGCTGCGGTGATTACTGCCGGGTAGAGCTGACACCGATTACCGGGCGTTCGCACCAGTTGCGCGTGCACATGCTGTCGATCGGGCACCCGTTGCTGGGCGACCGGCTGTATGCCAACCCCGAGGCACTGGCTGCCCATGAACGGCTGTGCCTGCATGCCTCGATGCTGAGCTTTACCCACCCGGTGTCCGGGGTGCGGTTGAAGTTCGAGTGCCCTGCGCCCTTCTGATTGTGTACAGCCTGTACTGGCCTCTTCGCGGCTAAAGCCGCTCCCACAGGGATCGCACCGCTTTCGACGGTTGTGCAGTACCTGTGGGAGCGGCTTCAGCCGCGAAGAGGCAGACACAATTTGTCGACCTAATACGCTAAACTCGCGCCACTGCTGTCTGGAGTGAGCTATGCGCGACGTACTGAATTCTGGCCTTATCGACTTCCTCAAGGCCTCCCCCACGCCCTTCCACGCCACCGCCAGCCTGGCCCAGCGCCTGGAAGCTGCCGGCTACCAGCGCCTGGACGAGCGCGACAGCTGGGCCACAGTGCCTGGCGGCCGCTACTACGTCACCCGCAACGACTCGTCGATCATCGCCATCAAGCTGGGCAAGCAGGCACCGTTGCTGAACGGTATCCGCATGGTCGGCGCCCACACCGACAGCCCGTGCCTGCGGGTCAAGCCGCAGCCCGAGCTGCAGCGCCAGGGCTTCCTGCAGCTGGGCGTCGAAGTGTATGGCGGCGCCCTGCTGGCGCCATGGTTCGACCGCGACCTGTCGCTGGCCGGCCGGGTCACCTACCGCCGTGACGGCAAGGTCGAAAGCCAGTTGATCGACTTCAAGCTGCCGATCGCGGTCATCCCCAACCTGGCGATCCATCTCAACCGCACCGCCAACGAAGGCTGGGCGATCAACCCGCAGAACGAGCTGCCGCCGATCCTGGCCCAGGTGGCGGGTGACGAACGCATCGACTTCCGCGCCCTGCTCACCGAGCAACTGGCCCGCGAGCACGAACTGATCGCCGATGTGGTGCTGGATTACGAGCTGAGCTTCTACGACACCCAGGACGCCGCGCTGGTCGGCCTGAACGGCGACTTCATCGCCGGTGCGCGCCTGGACAACCTGTTGTCGTGCTACGCCGGCCTGCAGGCCCTGCTGGCCGCCGACAGCGACGAAACCTGCGTACTGGTGTGCAACGACCATGAAGAAGTCGGCAGCTGCTCGGCCTGTGGCGCCGACGGGCCGATGCTGGAGCAAACCCTGCAACGCCTGCTGCCGGATGGCGACGCCTACGTGCGCACCATCCAGCGCTCGCTGATGGTGTCGGCCGACAACGCCCACGGCGTGCACCCCAACTACGCCGACAAGCACGACGGCAACCACGGGCCCAAGCTCAACGCCGGGCCGGTAATCAAGGTGAACAACAACCAGCGCTACGCTACCAACAGCGAGACCGCCGGGTTCTTCCGCCACCTGTGCATGGCTGAGGAAGTGCCGGTGCAGAGCTTCGTGGTACGCAGCGACATGGGCTGTGGCTCGACCATCGGGCCGATTGCGGCCAGCCACCTGGGCGTGCGTACGGTGGATATCGGCTTGCCGACCTTTGCCATGCATTCGATTCGCGAGCTGTGCGGCAGCCATGACCTGGCGCACCTGGTGAAGGTGCTGAGTGCCTTCTACCGTTGCCGCGAGTTGCCTTGAGATCCTGAAGACCACCCCGCCCTTTGTAGGAGCAGCCTTGCGCTGCGAAGAGGCCGGTACAACCAGCAGAGATGCTTGGGGTGTACTGGCCTCTTCGCAGCGCAAGGCTGCTCCTACAGAGAGCGTCGTTGCCTGGTTCAGTGCTCAAGGTCAATCCCGCTTCGTCTGCCACCCGCTATGCTTGTTACATGGCCCCACTGCAAAAGGATTGCTGTCCATGTCCCCGTTCCTGTCCCTGTTCGTGCCGGTGTTTCTGTTCCTGATGCTGCTGACCATCGGTTTCAGCCTGCGCGAGCGCAACATCGGCGTACTGATGATGTGGATCGGTACCTTGGGCATCTTCGGCCTCACCTGCTGGAAGATCCTCGAGAAACTGCCGTCATAAACCTCTACACTCGGCCAATCGTTTGACCTGAGGTAGTTTTGCCAGTGCCTGCCCTCCTGCGTTGCCTGTTCCTGCTGCTGTTCCTGTTTGTCACCCCGCTACAGGCTGCGGGCCTGCCAGGCCTGCTGGGTGGCAGCGCGCCCGCGCAGCCAGAGGCCAGCGAACCGCTGGGCAAGTCGCTGGACGAGGTGATCAAGAACCTGGAAAACGACCAGCAGCGGGCCAAGCTGCTGGCCGACCTGAAAAAGCTGCGCGACGCCACCAGGCAATCGCAACCCACCGTCGAACAGGGCGTGCTCGGCCTGATCGGCGGCGCCCTGCATGACTTCGAAAAGCAGTTCAGCGGCGATGCCAGCCCGTTCCATCGCTGGGCCGCGGAAATCGAGCAGGCCCAGGCCGAACTGACCGAGTTGATGGTGCCGGTGCACCAGTGGCCGGCCATCCTGTTCGGCTTTGCCGCCGTCATTGCCGTCTGGAGCGTGCTGGCCTACGCCTTCAACTGGGTCGGGCATCGGGTACGCCTGCGTTTTGGCCTGAGCGAGGAACTGCCACAGCACCCGCGCACCTGGGACCTGGTGCGCTTCGCCCTGCGCAAGCTGGGCCCGTGGCTGGTTGCGCTATTGTTCACCGTGTACCTGAGCTTCGTGCTGCCGCCGTCGCTGGGCAAGTCGCTGGCCATGGTGCTGGCATACGCACTGGTGGTCGGCACCTGCTTCTCGGCCATCTGCGTGATCGCCTTCTCGCTGCTCGACGGCCCCCACCGCCACCGCGCCCTGCACATCCTGCGCCACCAGGCGTTCCGCCCGCTGTGGCTGATCGGCAGCTTCGCCGCGTTTGGCGAAGCGATGAGCGACCCGCGCCTGATGGTCGCCCTCGGTACCCACCTGGCCCACGCCCTGGCCACCCTGGCCAACGTGATTGCGGCGCTGTGCACCGGGCTGTTCATCCTGCGCTTCCGCCGCCCGATCGCCCACCTGATCCGCAACCAGCCACTGTCACGGCGCCTGACCCGGCGCACCCTCAGCGACACCATCGAGATCCTCGGCAGCTTCTGGTTCGTGCCGGCACTGATCCTGGTGGCGATTTCGCTGTTCGCTACCTTCATCTCGGCCGGCGACACCAGCACCGCCCTGCGCCAATCGCTGATGTGCACGGTGCTGGTGGTGGTGTGCATGGTGCTCAACGGCCTGGTGCGCCGCCAGGCCGCCAACCCCAAGCGCGCCAACAAGCGCCAGGCGGTGTACGCCGAGCGCCTGCGCAACTTCGGCTACCTGCTGGTGCACCTGTTCATCTGGCTGGTGTTTATCGAGTTGGGGCTGCGCGTGTGGGGCCTGTCGATGATCAGCTTCGCCGAGGGCGAGGGCCACGACATAAGCGTGCGCCTGCTGGGCCTGGCCGGCACGCTGATCGTCGCCTGGCTGGTGTGGATCCTTGCCGACACCGCCGTGCACCACGCCCTGGTGCGCTCGCGCCGAGGCCTGGCCAACGCCCGCGCGCAAACCATGATGCCGTTGATCCGCAACGTGATGTTCGTGGTCATCTTCATCATCGCGGTGATCGTCGCCCTGGCCAACATGGGCATGAACGTCACCCCGCTGCTGGCCGGTGCCGGTGTGATCGGCCTGGCCATCGGCTTTGGTGCGCAGTCGCTGGTGGCCGACCTGATCACCGGGCTGTTCATCATCATCGAGGATTCGCTGGCCATCGACGACTACGTCGATGTGGGCGGGCACCTGGGCACGGTGGAGGGGCTGACCATCCGTACCGTGCGCCTGCGTGACATCGACGGCATCGTGCATACCATCCCGTTCAGCGAGATCAAGAGCATCAAGAACTACTCCCGCGAGTTCGGTTACGCGATCTTCCGCGTGGCGATCCCGCACAGCATGAACATCGACCAGGCGATCACGCTGATTCGCGAAGTGGGGCAGAAGCTGCGCAACGACCCGCTGATGCGCCGCAACATCTGGTCGCCGCTGGAGTTGCAGGGGGTGGAGAGCTTCGAGTCAGGGTCGGCGATCTTGCGGGCGCGGTTCAAGACTGCGCCTATCAAGCAGTGGGAGGTTTCGCGAGCGTTCAACCTGGCGTTGAAGCGGCAGCTGGATGAGGCGGGGCTGGATTTGGCTACGCCGCGGTTGTCGGTGCAGGTGGTGACGGCTGCTGGTGGCACGATGGCAGATGGCAACGCCGTATCGAACTAGGGCCGCTTCGCGCCCCATCGCGACACAAGGCCGCTCCTACAGGAGTACGCGCTCCCCTGTAGGAGCGGCCTTGTGTCGCGATGGGCTGCAAAGCAGCCCCAAAAACCATGGTCAACCCGCCTGGGCGCGGATGCGGATGGCATCATGCCGCCAATACTCCAGGTCACAGTCGATCAGGTGCCCATGCTGGTCACTGTTGACCCGGGTGATATGCAGCCCAGGGCTTCCCGCCGACACCTTCAAGGCACTGGCCGCCTCCACCGGCAACGCCGTCGGCAAGATCTCGAAGCACACCTGCCCATACTGGATGCCATACACCCGCCCATAAATCTCGGTCAGCGACTGGGCCAGGTCCTGTTCGAGAATCTCCGGGAAGTACCGGGGGTTGAGGTAGTGCTCGGCATACAGCACCGCCCGCCCATCGATCCGCCGTAACCGGCAGATACGTACCACGCTGGACAACGCCGGCAGCTGCAAGCGCGCACAGATGGCCGCCGAGGCCGGCTGCAGCCGCGCCGACAAGAGTTCGGTACTGGGCACCCGCCCCTGGTCGCGGACCATGGCATGGAAGTGGCTGCGCTCGATCAGGTCGTAGGTCAGCCGCTCGGGCGCGACGAACCAGCCGCGGCGCTCTTCGCGGTAGATCAGCCCCTGGGCTTCCAGCTGCACCAGCGCCTCACGCAGGGTAATGCGCGTGGTATCGAACACCTCGCTGAGCTTGCGCTCGGCCGGCAGCTTGCCGCCCGGCGCCAGCAGGCCGTGCTCGATCTGCTCCTGCAGGGCGTGACAGATGGCTGTTACCGCACGCGGTGGCATCGACTGCATCAAAGGTTACCTATCTGGACTAGTCCAGCCCCAGAACAGGGCACTTGGAGAATAGTGCAAGCCTAGGCAGGGCTGATGAACATCCTGTGACAAAGGCTTTGGCCAGACACTGCCAGAAACGCGCCAACCCAGCAGAACCGGGGCGGCTGCGTGGTCTACGCTGTAGCTTCAGGGCCTTCACCGGCCCTTCCCTACATCAAACTGTCACGCAAGCAGCCTACCTTGGCTCAAGGTTTGCTGACCTAGACCAACGGTCACCAGACAACGGCTTCACTCATAACAACCATCGCTAAAGGCACCCACCCAAGGAGCTTCGGATGAAAAAGTTGTTCATGGCGTCACTGCTCGGTTCGGCCATCGCCCTGTGTACCACGGCCATGGCCGCCGATACCGACCTCAAGGCCCTGGAAGACGCCGCCCGCAAGGAAGGCAACGTCAACAGCGTGGGCATGCCCGATGCCTGGGCCAACTGGAAAGGCACCTGGGAAGACCTGGCCAGCAAGTACGGCCTCAAGCACAGCGACACCGACATGAGCTCGGCCCAGGAAATCGCCAAGTTCGAAGCCGAGAAGGACAACGCCAGCGCCGACATCGGCGACGTGGGTGCCGCCTTCGGCCCGATCGCCGTGAGCAAGGGCGTGAGCCAGGCGTACAAGCCGAGCACCTGGGACCAGGTGCCGACCTGGGCCAAGGACAAGGACGGCCACTGGGCGCTGGCCTATACCGGCACCATCGCCTTCATCATCAACAAGGACCTGGTCAAGGAAGGCGAGCGGCCAACCTCCTGGCACGACCTGGAAAAAGGCAAGTACAAGGTCGCCATCGGTGACGTCGGCACCGCTGCCCAGGCCGCCAACGGCGTGCTGGCTGCGGCGATCGCCTACAAGGGTGACGAGACCAACCTGGCACCGGGGCTGCAGCTGTTCACCAAGCTGGCCCAGCAGAAGCGCCTGTCGCTGGCCAACCCGACCATCCAGACCCTGGAGAAGGGCGAGGTGGAAGTGGGCGTGGTGTGGGACTTCAACGGCCTAAGCTACCGTGAACAGATCGACCCCAAGCGTTTCGAAGTGCTGATCCCGTCGGATGGCTCGGTGATCTCCGGCTATACCACCGTCATCAACAAGTACGCCAAGCACCCGAACGCGGCCAAGCTGACGCGTGAATACATCTTCAGCGACGCCGGGCAGATCAACCTGGCCAAGGGGCATGCGCGGCCGATCCGTGCCGAGCACCTGAAGCTGCCGGACGATGTACAGGCCAAGCTGCTGCCCAACGAACAGTACAAGGCCGCGCAGCCGATCAAGAATGCCGAGGCCTGGGAAGCGAGCTCGAAGAAACTGCCGCAGATGTGGCAGGAGCAGGTGATCATCGAGATGGAGTAAGGCAGGACCATCCTGGGGCTGCTGCGCAGCCCATCGCGACGCAAGGCCGCTCCCACAGGGCCTGCGTCGCCCCAGAGGTTTTCGCTGTCCCTGTGGGAGCGGCCTTGTGTCGCGAAAGGAGGGCGAAGCCCTCCCCGGTTCCTTTGCGGAGTATTGAATGAGCCACAACGTCATCCTGGTCCTGCTCGACGGCCTCAACTACCAGGTCGCCCATCACGCCATGGGCCACCTGCACGCCTACGTCGAGGCCGACCGTGCCGCGCTGTACCGCGTGGAATGCGAACTGCCGTCGCTGTCGCGGCCGCTGTACGAGTGCATCCTCACCGGTGTGCCGCCGATCGACAGCGGCATCGTGCACAACAACGTCAACCGCCTGTCCAACCAGCGCAGCGTGTTCCACTACGCCCGCGAGGCCAACCTGGGCACTGCGGCGGCGGCCTATCACTGGATGAGCGAGCTGTACAACCGCTCGCCCTTCGACCCGCAGCGCGACCGCCATACCCACGCACCGAAACTGCCGATCCAGCACGGGCTGTTCTACTGGGACGACCGTTACCCCGATTCGCACCTGCTGGCCGATGGCGAATACCTGCGCCGCCGCCACGCCCCCAACTTCCTGCTGGTGCACCCGATGAGCATCGACGATGTCGGCCACCACCACGGCCTGGACAGCAGCCAGTACCGCAACGCCGCGCGCAGCGCCGACATCCTGCTGGCCGACTACCTGCCAGGCTGGCTCGAAGAGGGCTACCAGGTACTGGTCACCGCCGACCACGGCATGAACAACGACCGCTCGCACAATGGCCTGCTGACCGAGGAGCGCGAAGTGCCACTGTTCGTATTCGGCGATGCCTTCAGCCTCGACCCAGCGGCCAAACCGCTGCAGACCGAGCTGTGCGGGACCATCTGCGAGCTGCTCGGCGCACCGCATGATAAGAGCGTCTGCCGGGAGCTGCTGAAGTGACCACACCCAAGAGCAGCAGCGCCCGTGGCCGCTACCTGGCCCTGCTCTGCCTGCTACCGTTCGCCGTGTTCTTCGTCATCTTCCAGATCGCCCCGCTGGCCTGGGTGGCGATCAACAGCCTGCAATCGGAAGCAGGTTGGGGCGTGGACAACTTCAGCAAGGTATTCGCCTCGAAGTTCTACCTGCAGGCCCTGCAACGCAGCCTGGAGATCAGCTTCTGGTCAAGCCTTTTCGGCATCGTCATCGCCACCCTCGGCGCCTATTCGCTGCGCCAGGTGGACTCGAAGCTGCGCGACTTCGTCAGCGCCTTCGCCAACATGACCAGCAACTTCGCCGGGGTGCCGCTGGCCTTCGCCTTCATCATCCTGCTCGGTTTCAACGGCGCGCTGACCCTGCTGCTGAAGCAGGTCGGCCTGCTGGAGGACTTCAGCATCTATTCCAAGAGCGGGCTGATCCTGGTGTACACCTACTTCCAGATCCCGCTTGGCGTGTTGCTGCTGTACCCCGCGTTCGACGCCCTGCGTGAAGACTGGCGCGAGTCGGCCGCGCTGCTGGGCGCCAACCACTGGCAATTCTGGCGGCACATCGGCCTGCCGGTGCTGACCCCGGCACTGCTGGGCACCTTCGTCATCCTGTTGGCCAACGCGCTCGGTGCCTATGCCACCGTGTACGCGCTGACCACCGGCAACTTCAACGTACTGCCGATCCGCATCGCCGGCCTGGTGGCCGGTGACATCAGCCTCGATCCCAACCTGGCCAGCGCCCTGGCGATGGTCCTGGTGGGGCTGATGACGCTGGTCACGGTGGTGCATCAATGGCTGCTGAAAAGGAGCTACCATGCGCGCTGACGCCCGTTCCGGCGGCTGGTACCACCGCGCCGTGGTCTACCTGCTGTTCCTCATCCTGCTGCTGCCGCTGGCCGGCACCCTGCTCTACTCGCTGGCCACCAGCTGGTCGGCCAGCCTGCTGCCCAGCGGCCTGACCTTCAAGTGGTACATCGCGCTGTGGAGCGAGCCGCGCTTCCTGGCTGCCTTCGGCCAGTCGCTGCTGGTGTGCGTGGGCGCGCTGCTGCTGTCGGTGGTGCTGATCCTGCCGCTGCTGTTCGTGGTGCACTACCACTTCCCCAGGCTCGACGCACTGATGAACATCCTCATCCTGCTGCCGTTCGCGGTGCCGCCGGTGGTGTCGTCGGTGGGGCTGCTGCAGCTGTATGGCAGCGGGCCCATGGCCATGGTCGGCACGCCGTGGATCCTGATCGGCTGCTACTTCACCATTGCCCTGCCGTTCATGTACCGCGCCATTACCAACAACCTGCAGGCGATCAACCTGCGCGACCTGATGGATGCCGCCCAGCTGCTGGGCGCCAGCACCTGGCAGGCGGCGCTGCTGGTGGTGCTGCCGAACCTGCGCAAGGGCCTGATGGTGGCACTGCTGCTGTCGTTCTCGTTCCTGTTCGGTGAGTTCGTGTTCGCCAACCTGCTGGTCGGCACCCGCTACGAGACCCTGCAGGTGTACCTGAACAACATGCGCAACAGCAGCGGCCACTTCAACAGCGCGCTGGTGATCTCGTACTTCGCCTTCGTGCTGGTACTGACCTGGGTCGCCAACCGCCTGAACAAGGACAAGACCTGACATGAGCTTCGTCAGCGTACAGAAACTGCAAAAAAGCTACGCCGGCAGCCCGGTGTTCGAGAACATCGACTGCCGTATCGAACGCGGCGAGTTCGTTACCCTGCTTGGCCCGTCCGGTTGCGGCAAGTCCACGCTGCTGCGCTGCATTGCCGGGCTCACCCCGGTGGACAGCGGGCAGATCCTGCTCGACGGCCATGACATCGTGCCGCTGAGCCCGCAAAAGCGCGGTATCGGCATGGTGTTCCAGAGCTATGCGCTGTTCCCCAACATGACCGTGGAGCAGAACGTCGCCTTCGGCCTGCGCATGCAGAAGGTCAAGGCCGAAGAAAGCCAGGCCCGGGTACGCGAGGCGCTGGAGCTGGTGGAGCTGGGCAACTTCGCCGGGCGCTACCCGCACCAGTTGTCCGGCGGCCAGTGCCAGCGCGTGGCCCTGGCCCGTTCGCTGGTCACCCGCCCGCGCCTGCTGCTGCTCGACGAGCCGCTGTCGGCGCTGGATGCGCGCATCCGCAAGCACCTGCGCGAGCAGATCCGCGCCATCCAGCGCGAGCTGGGGCTGACCACCATCTTCGTCACCCACGACCAGGAAGAGGCGCTGACCATGTCCGACCGCATCTTCCTGATGAACCAGGGCCGCATCGTCCAGAGCGGCGATGCCGAAACCCTCTACACCGCGCCGGTGGACCTGTTTGCCGCCGGCTTCATCGGCAACTACAACCTGCTCGACGCCGACAGCGCCAGCCGCCTGCTGCAGCGCCCGGTGGCCAGCCGCCTGGCGATCCGCCCCGAGTCGATCACCCTGGGCATCAACGGCGAACTGGACGCCGAAGTGCGCAGCCACAGCCTGCTGGGCAACGTGATCCGCTACCGGGTGCGGGTACGCGAGGTGGAACTGGTGGTCGACGTGCTCAACCGCTCACCGTCCGACCTGCACGCGGACGGGCAACGGGTAAGCTTGTCGATCGACCCCACGGCGCTACGAGAAGTGGCCTAAGGAGAATCAACACCATGGCACTGGCAATTTTCGATCTGGACGAAACCCTGATCCACGGCGACTGCGCGTCGCTGTGGAGCGAGCAGATGGCCCGGCTGGGCTGGGTCGACGGCAAGGAATTCCTGCGCCGCGACCATGAGTTGATGGAGGCCTATGGCAGGGGCCACCTGCGGATGGAGGAGTACATGGCCTTCAGCCTGGAGCCGATTGCCGGGCGCACCCTGGAAGAGGTCGAGCACCTGGTGGCGCCGTGGGTCGAAGAGGTGATCGAGCCGATCATCTACGGCGACGCCTGCCGCTGCATTGCCGAGCACCGCAAGCGCGGGGATCGCATCCTGATCATTTCGGCGTCGGGTACGCACCTGGTCGGGCCGATTGCGGCGCGGCTTGGGGTGGACGAATACCTGGCGATCGAACTGGAGGCGGTGAACGGGGTTTATACCGGCAAGACCCATGGGGTGCTGACCTATCGCGAAGGGAAGATCACGCGGTTGCTGGAGTGGCTGGACCAGGAGCAGGAGAACCTGGAGGGGGCGAGTTTCTATTCCGACTCGCGGAACGATTTGCCGTTGTTGCTGAGGGTAGATCATCCGCATGTGGTGAACCCGGATGCGGTGTTGCGGGAGCATGCCGAGGTCAACAAGTGGCCGATCCTGAGCTGGGCCTGAGGTAATCACATCGCCTGCACCGGCCCTTTCGCGGGTAAACCCGCTCCCACAGGGACCACACAGTTTTCAAGCCTGTGGTAATCCCTGTGGGAGCGGGTTCACCCGCGAAGAGGCCGGGCCTGCCTACGCCAGGCTAGGGTCGATCACCATCACCAGCTTGCCCGACACCTGGTTGGTCTCAAGCTCGGCATACGCCGCCTGGGCAAACTCCACCGGGTAGGTATCCACCAGCTGCGGCGACAGGCGCCCTTCGGCAAACAGCGGCCACACCTGCTGCTGCAAATCGCGCAGCAACTCGGCCTTGAAGCCGTCATCGCGGTTGCGCAGTGTGGAGCCGGTAATCTCCAGGCGCTTGCCCAGTACCTGTGCCAGATCCAGCTCGAACTTGCGCCCACCCATCAGGCCGATGATCACCCAGCGCCCGTCACGCGCCAGCAGCTTGAGGTTGAGCTCGCCGTAGCTGGCGCCCACCGGGTCGAGAATCACATCGAACGGGCCGAAACCTTCCAGCGCCTCCAGGTTCTCGTTGCGTACCACACCGCCGGCGGCGCCCAGCGCCTCGCAGTAAGCCAGGCGGTCCTGCGAACCGACGCTGACCCACACCGGGCTGCCGAATGCCTTGCACAGCTGGATGGCGGCCGAGCCAACGCCGCTGGCGCCAGCGTGCACCAGCACTTTCTCGCCGGCTTTCACGCCACCCAGCTGGAAGATGTTCAGCCAGGCAGTGGCATACACCTCCGGCAACGCCGCCGCCTCGTGCAGGCTAAGGCCTTCAGGCACAGGCAGCACGTGGCGGGCATCCACCACCACTTCCTCGGCCATGGCGCCGCTGGCCAGCAGCGCGCACACCCGGTCACCCACCCGCCAGTCGGCACCGGCACCCACTTCCTCGATCACCCCGGCGCACTCCAGGCCCATGTAGGGGCTGGCGCCTGGCGGTGGTGGATACAAACCTTTCATCTGCAGCAGATCGGCGCGGTTCAGCCCCGCTGCGGCCACGCGAATGCGCACTTGACCCGCGTCGCAGGCCGGGCGCTCAGCCTCGACCCAAGCCACATGTCCGTCAACGCCTTGCAATGCCTTCACAGTGCCTCCATAGTTGAATCATATGACCGAGCCTGGGAACGCCAAGTCCCCAGGCTTTTTGCAGTATGCATCCGGTTTTTTGCAACCGGTGAACAGAAAAGACGGCCTACTATGCGTGATCAATTGTCTCCACGTCGAATCAGCATGAAGCATTTCCTCCCAAGCACCGCCCTGGCGCTGATGATCGGCCTGGGCGGCCTCACGCTCGGCGGCAATGCGGCGGCCGCCAACAAATGGGACAGCCTGCAGCCGGACCGCGACGAGATCGTCGCCAGCCTCAACGTGGTGGAATTGCTCAAGCGCCACCACTACAGCAAGCCGCCGCTGGACGACGCCCGTTCGGTCATCATCTATGACAGCTACATCAAGCTGCTGGACCCGGCGCGCAGCTACTTCACCGCTGCCGACATCGCCGAATTCGACAAATGGAAAACGCAATTCGACGATTTCCTCAAGAGCGGTAACCTGGACCCGGGCTTCACCATCTACAAACGCTACCTGGACCGCGTCAAGCAACGCCTGGACTTCGCCCTGGCCGAGCTGAACAAGGGCGTGGACAAGATCGACTTCAACGCCAAGGAAACCTTGCTGATCGACCGCAAGGACGCCCCGTGGATGAAGGACCAGGCCGAGCTCGACGACCTGTGGCGCAAACGCGTCAAGGACGAAGTGCTGCGCCAGAAGATCGCCGGCAAGGAACCCAAGCAAATCCAGGAAACCCTGACCAAGCGCTACAAGAACCAGCTGTCGCGCCTGGACCAGACCCGCGCCGAGGACATCTTCCAGGCCTACATCAACACCTTCGCCCAGTCCTACGACCCGCACACCAACTACCTGTCGCCGGACAACGCGGAAAACTTCGACATCAACATGAGCCTGTCGCTGGAAGGCATCGGTGCAGTGCTGCAAAGCGACAACGACCAGGTCAAGATCGTGCGCCTGGTGCCGGCTGGCCCGGCGGCCAAGACCAAGCAGGTGGCACCGGCCGACAAGATCATCGGCGTGGCCCAGGGCAACAAGGAAATGGTCGACGTGGTCGGCTGGCGCCTGGACGAAGTGGTCAAGCTGATCCGCGGCCCGAAAGGCTCGGTGGTGCGCCTGGAGATCATCCCGGCCAGCAACGCGCCTAGCGACCAGACCAGCAAGATCGTGTCGATCACCCGCGAGGCGGTGAAGCTCGAAGAGCAGGCAGCGAAGAAGTCGGTGCTCAAGCTCAAGCAGGACGGGCGTGACTACAAGCTGGGCATCATCGAGATCCCGGCCTTCTACCTCGACTTCAAGGCCTACCGCGCCGGTGACCCGGAGTACAAGAGCACCACGCGGGACGTGAAGAAGCTGCTCACCGAACTGCAGAAAGAAAAAGTCGACGGCGTGGTCATCGACCTGCGCAACAACGGCGGCGGCTCGCTGCAGGAAGCCACCGAGCTGACCAGCCTGTTCATCGAGAAAGGCCCGACCGTGCTGGTGCGCAACAGCGACGGCCGTGTCGATGTGCTGGAAGACGAAAACCCCGGTGCCTTCTACAAGGGCCCGCTGGCGCTGCTGGTCAACCGCCTGTCGGCCTCGGCTTCGGAGATCTTCGCCGGTGCCATGCAGGACTACCACCGTGCGCTGATCATCGGTGGCCAGACCTTCGGCAAGGGCACCGTGCAGACCATCCAGCCACTCAACCACGGCGAGCTGAAGCTAACCCTGGCCAAGTTCTACCGGGTTTCCGGGCAGAGCACCCAGCACCAGGGCGTGCTGCCGGACATCGACTACCCGTCGATCATCGACACCAAGGAAATCGGCGAGAGCGCCCTGCCCGAGGCCATGCCATGGGACACCATTCGCCCGGTGGTCAAGCCGGCGGCCGACCCGTTCAAGCCGTTCCTGGCCCAGCTCAAGGCGCAGCATGAAGCGCGCAGCGACAAGGACGCGGAGTTCACCTACATCCGCGACCGCCTGGCCCTGACCCAGAAGCTGATGAACGAGAAGACCGTCAGCCTCAACGAGCAGGACCGCCGTGCACGCCACGACGAAATCGAGGCCAAGCAGCTGGCGCTGGAAAACATCCGCCGCAAGGCCAAGGGTGAAGAGCCGCTGAAGGAGCTGAAGAAAGAGGACGAGGACGCGCTGCCGACCGAGGATGAAAACACCAAGCCGGAAGACGATGCCTACCTGTCGGAAACCGGTCGCATCCTGATCGACTACCTGAGTGCGAGCACCAAGGTGGCCAAGAAGTAAGTCACTGCGGCAATGATGGCAAATTAGTTTCACTTGTCATCAAACAGTCATCGCGCTGTCGTGAAATAGAGGGGCCGGGCGTGGAAACGCCCGGCCCTTTCATTTTCAGGAATACGTCATGACCGTCGCCGAACAGCTCAGTGCCTTGAGTGCCATCCTGGCTCAACGCAGCATCCACAGTCTGTTCCAGCCGATCATGTGCCTGAGCGAGCAACGGGTTTTCGGCCATGAAGCATTGAGCCGAGGGCCGTCCAACAGCCCGCTGCATGCACCACTGAACCTGTTTACCATCGCCCGCCAGGCCGGCCGCCTGACCGAGCTGGAGGCTGCCTGCCGGGAAAGCGCCTGCCGGCGTTTCAGCGAACAGCAGTTGCAGGGCAAGCTGTTTCTCAACATCTCGCCGGAATCGCTGCTGGAGCCGCACTACCCGTCCGGGCAGACCCTGAAACTGCTCGAACAGGTCGGCCTGCCGCCCAGCCAGGTGGTGATCGAATTGACCGAACACACCCCGACCGACGACTTTCAGCTGCTGTCCAATGCCCTGCACCACTACCGGGACATGGGCTTCTCGATTGCCATCGACGATCTGGGGGCGGGTTATTCGAGCCTGCGCCTGTGGTCGGAGCTGCGCCCCGAATACGTGAAGATCGACCGCCATTTCATCGACGGCATCCACCGCGACCCGCTCAAGCGTGAGTTCGTCGGTTCGATATTGCAGATTGCCCGGGCGTCGAAGGCGCAGGTGATTGCCGAAGGCATCGAGCTGGCAGAAGAGCTGGCGGTGCTGGTGGAGATGGGCGTGGACCTGGTGCAGGGCTACCTGCTGGGGCGGCCGCAGGAGCTGGGGGCGCGCGAAAGCAGGCCGCTACCGGCACTGATGAACGTTCCGCAGGCAGAACAGCCGACGGTGCGGCTCAATGCGACGATTGGGCAGTTGCTGGAGTTGTTTGGCCGGCACCGGCACCTGGAGGTATTGGAGGTGGTGGATGCCGATGGCAGGGCTTGTGGGCTGATCCACAGAGATGCTTTGCCTGTTCCGGCCTCTTCGCGGGTAAACCCGCTCCCACAGGTTCACCACACATCTTGAACCTTGTGCAGTACCTTGTAGGAGCAGCCTTGTGCTGCGAAGAGGGCATTACACATACCGGCCCTTTCGCAGCACAAGGCTGCTCCTACAGGTCGGCGCTATCCCTGTGGGAGCGGGTTTACCCGCGAAGAGGCCGGAACAGGCAAATCAGGCTGTTTCGGGGTAGCTGTACTCGAACACCCGGACCACTTCGGAGGCATGCCACGACGCCGCCTCCATGCCATCCACCGGCCCGGAGAAACGCCCCAGGCGCTCAACGCACTCGAAAAAACCGGTACGCGGCAAACGGCTGGCACCCTGGCTGATCACCAGCGAGCTGCGCAATGGCTGCTCGGCGCGGGCATCCAGCACCGCCAGGTACTCCAGCGCGGCTGTCAGCGTCTGCATGGCCGGGCTGGGCAATTGCAAGCGCTCGATCAGCGCTCGATACGTCAGCAAGTGACGTTGACGACGGGCCAGGTCAAGCTCGCCCAGCAGGTTATCCCAGTGCTGACGGCTGATCCTGACCTGGCTCATGATGGCTCGCTCCAGCCAGCCACCCCCAGATGCCAGGCCAGGGCTCGGCGGATGGCAGCATCCGGCTGGCGTTCGCCCGATTCGATCATGGCCAGGTAAGCCGGGCTTACCCCGACATTGCGCGCCAGTTGCTCAGGGGCAATGCCCTTGGCCTGGCGAATCTGTGCCACTTCGCTGAAGGCCGGCAATGGCGCACTGGCTGCATCGCCCTGCGCTTCACTGGCAACCACCTCGGCAGGTGCCTGCCCTGCGGCCTTGAGCAGTGCCTGGTACTGTTCCCAGGGAACGACGGCGTACTCGGGTTGACCGTCCCGGCTGATGACCTGAATACCCATTACAAACCCCTTTAAAAAGGATTACAGCATGTAATCCGTAGGCATAACCCTTATGCCAATTATATTACCAACTCTGGGGTCTGTGCAGTTGCGCTGCGGTTGCGGCCAGTTTCACTGCGTGTTGCGTTCCAACCGCAGCGCTTCGGGGGTGGCCGGCAGGCGCTCGACCACTCGCAGCCGTTCGGGCGCCTGGTTGTCACGCCAGGCCTTGAAGCGCGCCAGTTCGTCAGCCACGGTCTTGAGCACCCAACCCAGTACCGCGATGTCGTCGAGGAAACCCACGCCCAGCAGCCAGTCGGGGATGGCGTCGATGGGGCTGACGAAATACAGCAGCCCGGCGACGATGGTGACCAGCGCCTTGGGGCTGATGGCGCGGTACTCGCCGCGCCACCAGGCCAGGCACAGCGACTGCAGCAGCTTCACATCTTCACGCAACTGGCCGATGCGCGGGCCTTTGCGGGCTACCGCAAACAGCAAGGCCGGCAACCGGCCACGGCTGAGCAGGCGCTCGGCCAAGGGCAGGAAACGGGCGAAATTCCAGGGTGCGCTCATGGAGCCTCCAAGAGGAAAAGGTTATCCACATTTATTGTGGATAACCTTGTGAACAGGGCGACGTTTCCGACCCCAGGTGCCTGCCGGGCAAGGGCCCCGGTCAGATCGGGCGTTTTTTACACAGTCGTTTCACACCTTGGGTGCGTACGCCGCAAACGGTTTGCGTCAGAAGCATTCTGCTTCTTCACGCTGCATTTCCTCGGACAGTATCAGCAGTTGCAGGTTCGTCCAACTACCCGACACAAACGAAAACGCCCCGTCAGGACGGGGCGTTTTGCGTGGGCCAGCCAGTGTTACTTGGCAGGCGCTTCGGCCGGGGCCTCGGCAGGAGCTTCCGCTTCCGGCTCGGCGCCTTGCAGTTGGGCCGGATCCTTGATGGCGATCAGTTCCAGGTCGAATACCAGTACCGAGTTGGCCGGGATCAGCGGGCTTGGGCTCTGCGCACCGTAGGCCAGTTCAGCCGGGATGAACAGCTTGTACTTCTCGCCGACGTGCATCAGCTGCAAGCCTTCGACCCAACCCGGGATCACGCCGCTGACCGGCAGGTCGATCGGGCTGCCGCGCTCGACGGAGCTGTCGAACACCTTGCCATCGATCAGCTTGCCTTCGTAGTGGACGGTGACCACGTCGGTCGCCTTGGGCTGCGGGCCGTCGGCCTTCTTGACCACTTCGTACTGCAGGCCCGAGGCAGTGGTGACCACGCCTGGCTTCTTGGCGTTTTCCTCGAGGAACTTCTTGCCGGCGGAGGCGGCTTCTTCGCTGGCCTTGGCCAGGCGCTCTTCGGCACGCTTCTGCAGCGCGGTGAAGGCCTCTACCAGCTCTTCGTCCTTGATGCGCTGTTCCTTCTTGCCAACGGCGTCTTCGATGCCGAGGGCGACTGCTTTCGAATCAAGGTCTTCCATGCCTTCCTGAGCCAGGCTCTTGCCCATGTTCAGGCCGATACCGTAGGAGGCTTTCTGTGCCGGAGTCTTCAGCTCGGGGCTGCTGGTCTGTTGATCACAGCCAGCCAGTACCAGGCCTACCAGGGCAACCGCAGCCGCCAAACGATGCTGTTTCATGCTATTTCCTTGTTCATGCGCCAAAAGGGCAATCAGGGTAAAGCCGCGAGCTTAGCAGGCGGCCATGACCAATGGCTACCGGCATAGGAGCGGGTTTTGGTAAGGAAGTTCAGTAGTTAAACGCTTATTCATCAAAGGATGTGCAGCCACTGGCCAGTATTGACCGGTTGCGGCGCCTTTGCCCGGTTTTGCGGGGGATTTATTTGTGCGACGTCCGAGATTGGTTGGGAGGGAGGTGAATGCCGCGGGTGTATGTCGGGAGGTTTGCAGCGCCTGTGAGATCGAGCGCCGCCCACGCGGCGCTTCGCAGCACAAGGCTGCTCCTACATCTGTTTCGGGCCAGTTATTCCTGAAGCAGAGGCGCGCGTCCCTTGGTGTTCACCTCGATATCGTGACGGACCAACAAGGCGGTCGCGCGCATTGGTACAGGCGTTACTGGCCCGAAACAGATGTAGGAGCAGCCTTGTGCTGCGAAGCGCCGCGCGGGCGGCGCTCGATCTCACAGGCGCCGACCATCTACCGGCGAACACTACCAGCCCCACCACCCCCTCAAGGATACCGCCCCTCGCGATACTGCTCCGCCACCTCGCGCAACACCTCGCATACCCACTGCCCAGGCAGGCTCTGCGGCAAGGCGGCATTGCGACAGATGCCGACCGAGCCGCCTGGCTCGCGCACACCCAGGTCGAGCTCGACCAGCTCGCCCCGGCGCAGGTCGAGCAACACCGCGTCGCGCGGCGCCACCCACACGGCATCGCTGCCCAGCAGGTAGCGCCGGCTCAGTGCCAGTGACAGGGTTTCCAGGCGCTGGGCAGGCATCTGGATGCCACATTGCACGAACAGGCTGTCGGCATGCTGGCGGATGGTGGTGCCTGCAGGCGGCAATACCAACGGGTAACGGCCCACCTGCGCCCGCTCCACCGGCGTGCCGGCCAGCAACGGGTGGCCGGGCCGCACCACCAGGCTCATCGACTCGCTGTACAGGTGCTCGAACGACAGGCCCTGGATCTGCGGGCTGTCGGTCATGCGCCCGACCACCAGTTCCAGTTCGCCCAGGCGCAACTGGCCGAGCAGCTGCGCGCTGACCCCGGTGACCACACTGATCACCAGCGCCTCATGGCGCTGGTGCAGGCGGCACAGCACTTCGGGCATGAGCAGGCCTTCGACCGTGGACAACACGCCGATGCGCACCTGCGACGGCGCCCGCGCCTCGCCACGCAGGCTGCTGACGCCATCGCGCAGGGCCTGCACGCTGGGCCCGGCGTAGCGCATGAAACGCGTACCGGCCGGGGTCAGCTCGACGCCCTGGCGGCTGCGCGCGAACAGGCGCGTTTCCAGCAGGTCTTCGAGTTCCTTGAGGGTCTTGGAGATGGCTGGCTGGCTGATTGCCAGGATGTCGGCAGCCCTGGCCAGGCTGCCCTGCCGGGCAATCTCCAGGAAGCACAGCAGGTGGCGGTACTTGATGCGGGTGTCGAGGTTCATGGCGGGGCGATCTGTAAAAACGAGCTACCACTTTACGCCTTCAGGTGGTCATTGCCTCAACTTGAGAGCCAAGTCTTTCGGTTCGTTCGATACTTCACGTGGTGCAATTGCCGGCTTTACCGTGACAGGTGCATAGGCGAACCGCGCAAAATCGGGGTCGTCGGAAGCCATCGTTTTGATCAGCTTGACCCAGTAATTGTCCATGCTGCCATTGATCATGGCCGGCCGATTATCATCCGTCCACAAACTGCCCTGATAGCCTGTCGAAGGCGCCTGAGTAATGTTCGCCATGTCCTGGATAAATGAGGATTGGCCGTTAGCGGAATTGCATGCCAGGATATGCGTCTCTTGCCCGTTCATAGAGTAACCATGTTTTTGCAAAGTCTGCACAACTGCACGTGCGGGATGGTTGACCCGCTGAGTTCCAATTCTGCCGGCCACACCATGAGCCCCGATATTCAGAACCTGCACTCCAGAAACATTCTGCGAGTAGAAAACCCGCATCCCATCAATCACTTTGATGGGGCCCCTGTAGTAAAAAACCTCGGCATTTATTGGTGAATGACCGCTGGGGTCGCTCAAGTTGACAGGGTCCCCTTTTACAAAGGCATATGCATTCAACCCACCCTTGCCAAACGGTGATTGGTTATCGGCGCTTTGAAAGCGCATCAACACTGGGCTGTAGGTACGGTAGCCATTTCCCAGAGGGTAGCACTGCGTCAGCATATCGCAGCGTTCACCTTTGAAGCCGATATCCTTTACCGGCCGATGTGCAGCGACACCATGAACAGCGAAACATCGATGAGCGCACGTCGCACTTTCAATTTCAGATAGCACCGAACCTTGTGAATCGCTGCCGATAATTCTAGTTAAACCAACTGATGAGCGAATGGCTGATAGCCCCACATCAAAGCGCATGCAGGAGAGAAACTCATCCCCGCCGACAAGCGTTGAAACACCATTGCGCCCATAGAAATACTTTCGGATCATGGACCTCATTATGGACATAGTGCCAGTTACCTCTATCCCCTGCGCTACCGGCTATCATGAACGCACCATCAAGACAAATGTACTGGCAGATATACCAGTTGCGATAAGGCCTGCAACCTGCAGGAGCTGACTTGCCTGCGATGGGCCGCGAAGCGGCCCTGGGATATCAGCATCATGGCAACAGTTGCCGGGGCTGCTGTGCAGACCTTTCGCTACACAAGGCTTCTCCCACAGGTCCTGTGCACGTCTTGAGAGCGGGTTTGTTGGCGAAGGCAGCGGATGGGGGATCAGACCACTGCCAACTCCACCGCCTCACCATTCAAGCGCACCGGCCACACCCGCAAACGCTGCCCGGCATCTTCCAGGCACTCCCCGCTTTGCAGGCTGAAGTGCTGCTTGTACAACGGCGCGGCCACCACCAGCTCGCCCTGCACACTGCCAACCAGCCCGCGGCCGATGATGTTGGCGCCGGACCGCGGGTCGCGGTTGTCCACCGCGTACAGCGGCTGCGCCTGCCCCGGTAGGTAGAACAGCGCGACCTGGGCCCCGTCGAGCCAGACCACCACCCCGGAATCGGCCACCAGGTCATCCGCCTGGCACACCGCCTGCCAGTTCTCGTGGGTTTTCACAGCAGCATTGGACAGGTTCATCAGACAGCCTCCTCGACGGTTGGGATCAAGTGCAGTGGTGCAGCAGGCCGGCGCTGTTCGCGTTCGCGCACGAAGTGCACGTCCGGGTCGGCGCGGCGGTCGTTGACGAAAGTACGGAAGCGCTTGAGCTTCTCGGGGTCGTTGAGGGCGTTGGCCCACTCGCATTCATACTGGTCGACCACATGCTGCATCTGCGCTTCCAGCTCGCTGGCCAGGCCCAGGCTGTCGTCGATGATCACCTGCTTCAGGTAGTCCAGCCCACCTTCCAGGTTCTCGCGCCACACCGAGGTGCGCTGCAGCTTGTCGGCGGTGCGGATGTAGAACATCAGCACGCGGTCGATCAGGCGCACCAGGGTTTCGTCGTCGAGGTCGGTGGCAAACAGTTCGGCATGCCGCGGGCGCATGCCGCCATTGCCGCACACGTACAGGTTCCAGCCCTTGTCGGTGGCGATCACGCCGATGTCCTTGCTCTGTGCCTCGGCGCATTCGCGAGTGCAACCGGACACCGCGAACTTGAGCTTGTGCGGGCTGCGCAGGCCTTTGTAGCGGTCTTCCAGGCGCAGGGCCATGCCGACGCTGTCCTGCACGCCGTAACGGCACCAGGTGCTGCCGACGCACGATTTCACCGTGCGGGTCGACTTGCCGTAGGCATGGCCGGTTTCGAAGCCGGCCTCGATCAGCTCGCCCCAGATCAGCGGCAGCTCGTGCAACTGGGCGCCGAACAGGTCGATGCGCTGGCCGCCGGTGATCTTGGTGTACAGGTCGTACTTTTTCGCCACCTGGCCGATCACGATGAGCTTGTCGGGGGTAATTTCACCACCGGGGATGCGCGGCACCACCGAGTAGGTGCCGTTCTTCTGCATGTTGGCCATGAAGGTGTCGTTGGTGTCCTGCAGCGGCACCAGCGCCGGGTCCATGATCGGCTGGTTCCAGCACGAGGCGAGGATACTGCCCACCGCCGGCTTGCAGATGTCGCAGCCGACGTGGCCCTTGCCGTGGCGTTCGAGCAGTTCGTTGAAGGTGCGGATACCCTCTACCCGCACCAGCCCGTACAGCTCCTGACGGGTGTAGGCGAAGTGCTCGCACAGGCTCTTGTCCACCGCCACGCCGCGGGCGGTCAGCTCATGCTCGAACACCTGCTTGAGCAGTGCCGCGCAACCACCACAACCGGTGGCGGCCTTGGTGCAGCCCTTGACTGCGGCAAGGTCGCCGCAGCCGCTGTCGATGGCGGCGCAGACCGCGCCCTTGCTGACGTTGTGGCAGGAGCAGATGGTCGCGCTATCGGGCAGTGCATCGGCGCCCAGGGCCGGTGCGCCGCCGCCTTGCGGCAGGATCAATGCCGCGGGGTCGGCTGGCAGGGCGATGCCGTTCTGGGCGTACTGCAGCAGGGTGTCGTAGTAGCTGTTGTCGCCCACCAGCACCGCACCGAGCACGTGCTTGCCGCTGGCATCCACCACCAGCCGGCGGTAGGCGCTGTTGGCTTCGTCGATGAAGCGGTAGCTGCGTGCGCCCGGGGTGGCGCCATGGGCATCGCCGATGGAACCGACATCCACGCCCAGCAACTTGAGCTTGGTCGACATGTCGGCACCGGTGAATTCGCCAGCGGCTTCACCCATCAGCAATGCCGCCAGGTTGCGCGCCATGCTGTAGCCCGGGGCGACCAGGCCGAACACGCTGCCGTTCCACGAGGCGCACTCGCCGATGGCAAAGATGCGTGGGTCGCTGCTGCGGCAATGGTTGTCGATGACCACGCCGCCACGCGCGGCGATGTCCAGGCCACAGGCACGGCCCAGGGCATCCTGCGGGCGGATACCCGCAGAGAACACGATCAGGTCGGTTTCCAGGTGCTCGCCGCCATCGAAGTTCATGCGGTAGCGGTAGTCTTCACCCGCACTGATCGACTGGGTGGCGCGCGACAGATGCACGCCAACGCCCAGCGCTTCGATCTGTGCCTTGAGCGCGGCACCGCCCTCGCCGTCCAGCTGCACCGGCATCAGCCGTGGGGCGAATTCCACCACGTGGGCTTCCAGGCCCAGCGACTTGAGGGCGTTGGCTGCTTCCAGGCCAAGCAGGCCACCGCCCACTACCACGCCACGGCGGGCACTGGCTGCGGCAGCGCGGATGCCGTCGAGGTCGTCAAGGGTGCGGTAGACCAGGCGGGCATTGCCGCTGGAACCTTCGATCGGCGGCACGAACGGGTAGGAACCTGTGGCCAGCACCAGCTGGTCGTAGCCATAGCGGCCCTCGGCGGTGACCACTTCGCCGCGCTCACGGTCGATTTCCAACACCGCTTCGCCGAGGTGCAGGTGCACACCGTTGGTACCGTAGAAGTCCTGCTCGCACAGGGCCAGGGTTTCGGCACAGCTGCCGCCGAAGTACTCGGACAGGTGAACGCGGTCGTAGGCGCGTTGGCGCTCTTCGCCGAACACATGCACTTCGAAGCGCTGCAGGGCGCCGCGGCTGACCAGTTGTTCGACGCAATGGTGGCCGACCATGCCGTTGCCGACGATGACCAGTCGCTCTCGTTGCCCGCTGCTCGCTGTTGCCTTCATAAGCCGATCCTCGATCAAAAAAAAAGCGCCTGGAGCCGAAGCTCCAGGCGCCTTTGCCTGTATTCATCACGGTAGGGGGCCCGGGTTGATCGCCGTTGATCAGTGGGCTTTGTTGTAACCAGGGTAAAGCAGGGAGTGTGCCAACTGGGTTGCCTGTGCCGGCCTCTTCGCGGGTAAACCCGCTCCCACAGGGATCTCCACAATTTTCAGACCTGTGCAGTACCTGTGGGAGCGGGTTTACCCGCGAAGAGGCCGGCACAGGTCATGCACATTCACAGTGCACAACACCCCATCCCGGTGCACATCAATACACATCCCGCCGATACCGCTTGGCCCTGCCCAGCGCTTCGACATAAGCCGCAGCCGCCGCTGCATCCATGCCGCCATGCTCGGCGACGATCGCCCGCAACGCCGCATCCACATCCTTGGCCATGCGCTGCGCATCGCCACACACATAGAAGTACGCCCCCGCCTCCAGCCACTGCCACAACTGCGCGCCCTGTTCGAGCATGCGCTGCTGCACGTAGACCTTCTCGGCCTGGTCGCGTGAAAACGCCGTGTCCAGACGCAGGTGCCCTGCAGCCTGCCAGGCCTGCAGCTGCTCCTGGTAATAGAAATCGGTGGCCGCGTACTGCTCGCCGAAGAACAGCCAGTTGGCCCCTTTCGCCCCACGTGCCTCTCGCTCTTCGAGGAAGGCCCTGAACGGCGCAATACCGGTGCCGGGGCCGACCATGATCACCGGCACGCTGTCGTCCTCGGGCAGGCGAAAGTGCTTCGACACTTGCGGGAAGATGGCTACCTTCAGCGCCTGCGCACGGTCGGCAAGGAAGCTTGAACACACCCCTTTGCGCGCGCCATAGCGCACCGTGGAAACGGTCAGGTGCACTTGCTGCGGGTGCGCCAGCGGGCTGGAGCTGATCGAATACAGGCGCGGCTGCAACGGTTTGAGCAGCTCCAGCCAGCTGGCCAGCGGCAGCTGCTGGGGGAAGGTGCGCAGCACATCGACCAGTTGCCGCCCCCACAACCAGTCCTGCAGCTCGGCCTTGCACTCGGGCTGCAGCAGGCGCTGCAGGTCCGGGGCATTGCCGGCGAAGGCCTGCAGCTGCTGCGTGGTGACCTTGGCGATCTCCAGGTGCGCTTGCAGGGCTTCGGTCAGCGGCATGGCGGGCTGGCCTTTCAGCTGAACCATGGTCTGGCCATCGAGCTGCATCAGCACCAGCAGCTCGTCGACCAGGGCCGGACAGTTGCGCGGCCACACGCCCAAGGCATCACCGGCGGCATAGGTGAAACCGCTGCCGCTCAGGTCGAACACCAGTTGACGGGTTTCCTTGCTGGCACCCGGGCCGTTGAGCAGGCGGTTTTCCAGCAAGGTGGCAGCCCAGGGTTGCTGCTTGCCATAGGCCGCCACGGGCGCAGGCTCGGTGACCGGTTGCGGTGCAGCAGCGCTGCCAAGCGTGGGCAGCAGCGCATCCAGCCAGGCGGCGAAGGCGTCGTCGAAGTCCGGCTCGCAGTCCACCCGCTGCAGCAGGCGCCGCCCACCCAGCTCGGCCAGGCGTTGGTCGAGCTTGCGGCCAAAGCCGCAGAACTGGTCGTAACTGGAGTCGCCCAGGGCCAGCACGGCAAAAGGCAGTTCGGCGCAGTGGGCGCCCTCCTCGCCTTGCAAGGCTTGCCAGAATGCCGCTGCACTGTCGGGTGCGTCACCATCGCCAAAGGTGCTGGCGATCAGCACCACGCTGGCGGCGCCCTGCAGCTGGCGCGGGCTGACCGCTTCCATGCAACTGAGCTGCACGTCGAGGCCGGCACCGCGCAGGCGCTCGGCACAGCGTTCGGCCAACAGCTCGCCGTTGCCGGTTTGCGAAGCCCACAGCACCTGATGCCGTGGTGCTATCAACGCCGCATCGGGCAGCACCGCCGGCTGGGCGAACAGCCCGGCCAGCAAGCCATCGACGAACAGCCGGCGTGTGGCGGCCAGCGGCGCACTGGCCGGCAGGCAGGGCACGCCCTCGGCGCGGGCCTGGTCCAGGCCCAGCAGGAAGCCTTGCAGGTAATGACGCTCTTCCTCGGCCAGCACCGGAGCTGGCAGGGTGTCCAGGCCAAGCAGACGGGACAGGGTGGCGGTCGGCATGCGGGCAGGCTCCGGATTGGCAGTGTTCAGATCAAGGGCTTCGATGCGCTCACCTGCAACCCGCTCCAGGGTCACGGCACAATGCTTGAACGCCGGCTGCAGCGACAGCGGGTCGACCGCATCGCAGGTCACGGCGTTGATCGCCAGTTGTTCGCCGATCAGGTCATTCCAGTGGAACGGGGCAAAGCAGTTGCCAGGCATGACCCGGTCGCTGATTCGCGCGGGCAGCACGGCCTGCCCGCGGCGCGAGCGAATGGCCACCTGATCCTTTTCGGCAATGCCCAGCCGGGCAGCATCGTCGCGGTGGATTTCCACGAAGGGGCCGGGCTCCAGCTTGTTCAGCGCCGGTACCTTGCCGGTCTTGGTCAGGGTGTGCCACTGGTGCTGCACGCGGCCGGTATTCAGCACCATGGGGTAATCGGCATCCGGCAGCTCCGCCGCCGGCAACCAGGGCCGGGCGAAGAAGCGGGCCTTGCCGCTGGCGGTCGGGAAGGCCAACACCGGGCACTCGCCCTGGGCATCGTGCAACAGCGTCTGGCTGCTGCCGTCGTTGTGGTAGCGCAGCGGGCTGCGCGGGTTGTTGCGGCCTGGGGCGCAGGGCCACTGGTGCGGCTGTTCGCGTAGTTCGGCATAGCCGATGCCCCGCAGGTCGTAGCCGGTGGTTGGGTTGTGAAAGCGGCGGATCTCCTCGTACACCGCCTCGGCATCGGGGTAGTCGAAGGCGTCGGCATAGCCCATGGCGCAGGCGACCCGGGCGATGATCTGCCAGTCTGGCAGGCTCTGCCCGGGCGGTTCGACGGCACGTGGCATGAGGGTGAGGTTGCGCTCGCTGTTGATCATCACGCCCTCGCCTTCGGCCCACAGCGCAGCCGGTAGCAGGATGTCGGCGTAGCGGTTGGTCTCGGTGTCGAGGAAGGCATCCTGGGTAATCACCAGTTCGGCCTGGCGCAGGCCGTCGATCACCTGCTGGCGGTTGGCGACACTGGCCACCGGGTTGCTGCAGATGATCCAGCAGGCTTTTACCACGCCGCTTTTCATCTGCTCGAACAGCGCCACCGTGCCCTCGCCGCCTTCGCTGCGCAGGCTGCCCGGGGCCAGTTGCCACTGCTGCTCGACGAAGGCGCGGTCTTGCGCTACCAGCGCCGAGCGCTGGCCTGGCAGGCCGGGGCCCATGTAGCCCATCTCACGGCCGCCCATGGCATTGGGTTGGCCGGTCAGCGAGAACGGCCCACTGCCGGGGCGGCAGATGGCGCCCGTGGCCAGGTGCAGGTTGCAGATCGCATTGGTGTGCCAGGTGCCGTGGATGCTCTGGTTCAGGCCCATGGTCCAGCAGCTCATCCAGTTGCTGGCGACGCCGATCCATTCGGCGGCCTTGATGATGTCGGCCTCGGCCAGCCCGGTGATGGCGGCCACCCGGTCAGGGGTGTAGTCATCGAGAAAGGACGGCAGTTCGTCCCAGCCTTCGGTGTGGCGGGCGATGAAGCCGGGGTCGGTGTGGCCGTTACGCAGCAGCAGGTGCAGCAGGCCATTGAGCAAGGCCATGTCGCTGCCGGGGCGCACCTGCAGGAACAGGTCGGCCTTGTCGGCGGTGGCGCTGCGCCGCGGGTCGACGACGATCAGCTTGGCCCCCGCCTTGACCCGGTCGAGCAGGCGCAGGAACAGGATCGGGTGACAGTCGGCCATGTTGGCGCCGATCACCAGGAATACGTCGGCGTGCTCGAAGTCCTGATAGCTGCCGGGCGGGCCATCGGCACCGAGCGACAGCTTGTAGCCGCTGCCGGCACTGGCCATGCACAGGCGCGAGTTGGACTCGATGTGGCGGGTGCGGATAAAGCCCTTGGCCAGCTTGTTGGCCAGGTACTGGGCCTCCAGCGACATCTGCCCGGACACGTACAGCGCCACGGCGTCGGGGCCGTGCTGGTCGATGATGCCACGCAGGCGCGCAGCGGCGGCGGCGATGGCCTGGTCGATGCCGGTACGCGCTGGCTGCTGGCTGCGCTGCTGGCGCACATAGGCATCCTCCATGCGCCCGGCGGCGGTCAGCGGCAGGTGTGCGGTGAGGCCTTTGGTGCACAGGCGGCCGAAGTTGCTGGGGTGCTGCTTGTCGCCGCTGACCTTGCCGACCTTGCCATCGGCGACGCTCATGACGATGCCGCAACCGACGCCGCAGTAGGGGCAGACGCTGCGCACTTCGCTGTTGGCCATGGGCGGGCTCCTGTAGGTAACGCAAAAAGGCGCCGGCTGCCCCTGCTTGCTGGGCAAGCGGGGCAACACGGCGCCTTTGTCGTGAAGTTTTGTGGGCTGTCGACGTTGATAGCCCTGGGTAGCGGTAGATCAGCAATTAATGGGCCAGCTGTGCCGGCCTCTTCGCGGGTGAACCCGCTCCCACAGGTACATCACTGCCCTCAGGCCTTGCGATATCCCTGTGGGAGCGGGTTCACCCGCGAAGGGGCCGGCACAGGAGTGCACCATGCGATGGCAACCCCACACCCCATGGCGCTATGCTGGGGCACATTCCAGCACGAGCCACTGCACTCCTCCATGTCCCAGGTGATTATCAAGACCCCCGCCCAACTCGACCTGATGCGCCGCGCCGGCCAGCTGCTTGCCCAGGTGTTCGCCGACCTCGACAGCTTCATCCGCCCCGGCGTGACCACCATGCAGATCAACGACCGCGCCGAGGCGTTCATCGTCGGCACGCTCAAGGCCCGCCCGGCGAGCAAGGGCCAGTATGGATTCCCCTATTCGCTCAACACCTCGGTGGACCATGTGGTGTGCCATGGCATGCCCAAGGTCGATGAAGTGCTGAAGGAAGGCTCGATCATCAACGTCGACATCACTCTGGAACAAGGCGGCTATATCGCCGACTCGTCAAAGATGTACAGCATCGGGCCGATCAGCGATGAGGCGCAGCGCCTGGTCGACACCACCTATGACGCGCTATGGAAAGGCATCGAACAGGTACGCCCCGGGGCTACGCTGGGTGATATCGGCCATGCCATCCAGACCCATGCCGAAGCGGCGGGCTACAGCGTCGTACGTGAGTATTGCGGGCATGGCATTGGCCAACAGATGCATGAAGGGCCCGAGGTGCTGCACATTGGCCAGCGCGGGATGGGCCTGAAGTTGAAGCCGGGGATGGTGTTTACCATCGAACCGATGATCAACCAGGGCGGACGCGGGACGCGCACGCTGAAGGATGGCTGGACGGTGATTACCCGCGACCACAGCTTGTCGGCGCAGTGGGAGCATACCGTGGCGGTGACCGAGGATGGGTTTGAAGTGCTGACTTTGCGGGAAGAAGAGCGTCCTAGCTGAAATTGCCGGGGGCGCTTTGCGCCCCTTTCGCGACACAAGGCCGCTCCTACAGGAGATCGCGTCACTCGCTGACTGCGCATACCCCTGTAGGAGCGGCCTTGTGTCGCGATGGGCCGCAAAGCGGCCCCAGGATTTCATGAACGATGAAATCGCTCAGGATGCAGAAACAAAAAAAGCGACCCTAAGGTCGCTTTTTTTGTTACTTCCGGGTGTTCAGTAGGCCCTGGAAGTGGAATATGGCGCAGCGGACGGGACTCGAACCCGCGACCCCCGGCGTGACAGGCCGGTATTCTAACCGACTGAACTACCGCTGCGCTAAACATCGAGTGGTGGGTGATGACGGGATCGAACCGCCGACCCTCTGCTTGTAAGGCAGATGCTCTCCCGGCTGAGCTAATCACCCATGTCTCTCGGTGTGGCGCGCATTCTACGGGCGACTTGGCGCTCTGGCAAGCACTTATCGAACTTTTTGCAAAATTCGCGAAAACACCAAATTGCAGGCACAAAAAAAGCGACCCTGAGGTCGCTTTCTCTGTTACTTCCGGGTGTTCAGTAGGCCCTGGAAGTGGAATATGGCGCAGCGGACGGGACTCGAACCCGCGACCCCCGGCGTGACAGGCCGGTATTCTAACCGACTGAACTACCGCTGCGCTAAACATCGAGTGGTGGGTGATGACGGGATCGAACCGCCGACCCTCTGCTTGTAAGGCAGATGCTCTCCCGGCTGAGCTAATCACCCTTCGTCTCGGTGTGGCGCGCATTCTACGGACGGCCCCGTACCCTGGCAAGCACTTTTTTAACTTTTTTCAAAAAAAACCTCAGGCCTTTCAAAGACCTAGCGTTGCCACGTGCATCTTTACATCCAGCTACAGCTACTGGCACTCCGACAGGGTTGGCCTGAGAGCACCGCTCGGAGAATAATGCCCGCCTTATGCATTAAGGAGAGATTGCCCCTCATGTGGTTCAAGAACCTGCTGACCTACCGCCTGACCCAGGAAGTCCCGTTCGAGCCTGAAGCGCTGGAAGCGGCCCTGGCCAGCAAGCCGGCCCGCCCCTGCGCCAGCCAGGAGCTGACCACCTATGGTTTCGTCGCGCCATTCGGCAAGGGCGAAGACGCTCCCCTGGTGCATGTCAGCGGCGAGTACCTGCTGATTGCCGCGCGCAAGGAAGAACGCATCCTGCCCAGCAGCGTGGTCAACGACGCGGTGAAGGAAAAGGTCGAAGAGATCGAGACCGAGCAGATGCGCAAGGTCTATAAAAAGGAACGCGACCAGATCAAGGACGAGATCATCCAGGCCTTCCTGCCGCGCGCGTTCATCCGCCGCTCGATGATCTTCGCTGCCATTGCCCCACGCCTGGGCGTGATCCTGGTCAACTCGGCCAGCGCCAAGCGTGCCGAAGACCTGCTGTCGACCCTGCGTGAAGTGATGGGCTCGCTGCCGGTACGCCCGGCCACCGTGAAAATCGCACCGGTTGCCACCATGACCGAGTGGGTCAAGTCGCAGGAAGCTGCCGAAGGCTTCTATGTGCTGGACGAGTGCGAACTGCGCGACACCGCCGAAGATGGCGGTATCGTGCGCTGCAAGCGCCAGGACCTGACCGGCGAGGAAATCCAGCTGCACCTGAGCACTGGCAAGGTGGTCACCCAGCTGGCCCTGGCCTGGCAGGACAAGCTGTCGTTCATTCTGGATGACAAGATGGTGATCAAGCGCCTGAAGTTCGAAGAGCTGCTGCAGGAGCAGGCCGAACAGGATGGTGGCGATGAGGCTGCGCAGCAGTTCGATGCCAGCTTCCAGCTGATGATGATGACCTTTGCCGAATTCCTGCCGGTGCTGTTCGAGGCGCTGGGTGGGGAAGAGATTCCGCAAGGGGTCTGACTGGTTTTGAAATGCCGGTGCTGGCCTGGGAGATATCCTCAGACAGTACTGGCCTCTTCGCGGGCTTGCCCGCTCCCACAGGTACACCACAGTTTCTGAGTACTGTGGTGTACCTGTGGGAGCGGGCAAGCCCGCGAAAGGGCCAGTGAAATTCTTGAAGCCATAAAACAGAAAAGGAATTGCCCCATGCGTGCCCTCGCCACCCTCAGCCGCTTCGTCGGCAATACCTTCGCCCTGTGGGTGCTGGTGTTCGCCGTACTGGCCTTCCTGCAACCGCAATGGTTCATCGCCCTGAAGGTGGCCATCGTGCCGCTGCTGGGCCTGGTGATGTTCGGCATGGGCCTCACACTCAAGCTCGATGACTTCGCCGCCCTCGCCCGCCAGCCCTGGCGGGTGATGCTGGGTGTGGTCGCGCACTTCGTGATCATGCCGGGCATGGCCTGGCTGCTGTGCCAGCTGTTCCACCTGCCGCCGGAAATCGCCGTGGGCGTGATCCTGGTTGGCTGCTGCCCGAGCGGCACGGCGTCGAACGTGATGGTCTGGCTGTCCCGGGGCGACCTGGCGCTGGCGGTGGCGATCGCTGCGGTGACCACCCTGCTCGCCCCGCTGCTGACCCCGGCGCTGATCTGGTTCCTGGCCTCGGCCTGGCTGCCGGTGTCCTTCATGGACATGTTCTGGTCGATCCTGCAGCTGGTGATGCTGCCGATCGTGCTCGGCGTACTGGCCCAGCGGCTGCTTGGCGCGCGGGTGCAGGCGGCGGTGCAGGTGCTGCCGCTGGTGTCGGTGGTGAGTATCGTGATGATCGTGTGCGCGGTGGTGGCGGCCAGCCAGGCGAAGATCGCCGAGTCGGGGCTGCTGATCATGGCGGTGGTGATATTGCACAACAGCTTCGGCTACTTGCTGGGGTACCTGACCGGCAGGCTGTGCAAGCTGCCACTGGCACAGCGCAAGTCGCTGGCGCTGGAGGTGGGCATGCAGAACTCCGGGCTGGGCGCCGCACTGGCGGCGGCGCATTTTTCGCCGCTGGCTGCGGTGCCGAGTGCGTTGTTCAGCGTTTGGCACAATATTTCCGGGGCGCTGCTGTCGACCTGGTTCCGGCGCATGGGGGAGCCTGTGGCAGAAGCTGAAGGTGGGGAGCCGGCCAGGCATTGATGTAGCCTGCACTGGCCCTTTCGCGGGTAAACCCGCTCCCACAGGTACTGCACAAGTCTGAAAGTTGTGGAGATCCCTGTGGGAGCGGGTTTACCCGCGAAGAGGCCCGCACAGGCTTGCCCAGAGGGCTGCATATGTGCACCATGGCACCCACTGTGAGGACGACCTCACGACGCACCGCGTGACCATTCCGGGGACGGCCCCATCATTCACAACGATGGAGACGCACCATGTCCTGGATCATCCTGTTCTTCGCCGGCCTGTTCGAGGTCGGCTGGGCCGTCGGCCTGAAATACACCGACGGCTTCAGCAAGCCACTGCCCACCGTTCTCACTGTCGCCGCCATGGCCATCAGCCTGGGCCTGCTGGGCCTGGCCATGAAAGAGCTGCCACTGGGCACCGCCTATGCCATCTGGACCGGCGTCGGCGCCGTCGGCACGGTGATCGCCGGCATCATCCTGTTCGGCGAGTCCATGGCCCTGGTACGCCTGGTCAGCGTGGCGCTGATCATTACCGGCCTGGTCGGCCTGAAAGTCAGCGCCAGCTGACGCCCTCCCCTAGCGCAGGTTGCCGCGCAAGCGGCTGACCTGCTCACGCAAGGCTTCTGGCTGCGCCGCCTCCACCGGAATGGCGGCGCCTGCCACGATGGTCACCCGCGACCACAGGCGCTTGAAAAAGCCCTTGGCCGGGTCACGGCTGAAGAAGCTGCCCCACAGCCCCTGCAAGGCCAACGGAATGACCGGCACCGGGGTTTCTTCTAGGATGCGGTTGACACCACCCTTGAACACATCGATCTCGCCATCCCCGGTCAGCTTGCCTTCAGGGAAGATGCATACCAGCTCGCCATCGGCCAGGTACTCGGCAATGCGCGCGAAAGCACGTTCGTAGATGGCCAGGTCTTCGTTGCGCCCGGCAATCGGGATGGCGCCTGCGGTGCGGAACACGAAGTTGAGTACCGGCAGGTTGTAGATCTTGTAGTACATGACGAAGCGGATCGGCCGGCGGATCGCCCCGCCCAGCAGCAGCGCATCGACGAACGACACGTGGTTGCACACCAGCAGCGCCGCGCCTTCGTCGGGGATGCGCTCGAGGTCGCGGTGCTGCACGCGGTACATCGAATGGCTGAGCAGCCAGATCAGGAAACGCATGGTGAACTCGGGCACGATCCTGAAGATATAGGCGTTGACCGCGATGTTGAGCAGCGACACCACCAGGAACAGTTGCGGGATGGTCAGTTCTGCCAGGCCCAGCAGGATGATGGTGAGCACTGCCGACACCACCATGAACAGGGCATTGAGGATGTTGTTGGCAGCGATCACCCGGGCGCGCTGGTCTTCGGCGGTGCGGGCCTGGATCAGTGCATACAGCGGTACGATGTAGAAGCCGCCGAACACCCCAAGGCCTACGATCGACAACAGGATCCACCAGGCCTGGCCCATGCCCAACAGCGCCAGCCAGTCGTGCGGTGCCGCCGCAGCCGGTACATCGCCGGAGTGCCACCACCAAAGCAGGCCGAACAGGCTCAGCCCGAACGAGCCGAACGGCACCAGGCCGATTTCCACCTTGCGCCCGCTCAGCCGCTCGCACAGCAGCGAACCCAGGGCGATCCCCACCGAGAACAGCGTCAGCACCAGTGTCACCACCGTGCCATCACCGTGCAGCCAGTCCTTGGCGTAGGCCGGGATCTGCGTGAGGTAGATGGCACCGACGAACCAGAACCACGAGTTGCCGACGATCGAGCGCGACACCGCCGGCGGCTGCCCCAGGCCCATGCGCAGGATCGCCCACGACTGCCTGAAGATGTTCCAGTCCAGCGGCATTTGCGGCGAAGCGGCAGCGGCCCGCGGGATCCAGCGGCTGGACAGGTAACCGAGCACGGCGGTGCCGACCACGCCACCAGCCACCACGGTGGCATAGCTGTCGGCCGACATCATCACCCCGGCGCCGATGGTGCCGGCGAGGATGGCCAGGAAGGTACCGGTTTCCACCAGCCCGTTGCCGCCGACCAGTTCTTCCTCGCGCAGGGCCTGCGGCAGGATCGAGTACTTCACCGGCCCGAACAGCGCCGAGTGGGTCCCCATGCCGAACAGCGCCACCAGCATCAGCGCCAGGTGGTTGGTGATGAAGCCGAGCGCGCCTACCGCCATGATCGCGATCTCGGCCAGCTTGATGGCCCGGATCAGCGCATCCTTGGCGAACTTCTCGCCAAACTGCCCGCCCAGCGCAGAGAACAGGAAGAACGGCAGGATGAACAGCAGGGCGCACAGGTTGACCCAGATCGAACGGTCACCGTCGCCCAGGCTGAGCTTGAACAGGATCGCCAGGATCAGCGACTGCTTGAACAGGTTGTCGTTGAAGGCACCCAGCGACTGGGTGATGAAAAACGGCAGGAAACGCCGCTTGCCGAGCAAGGTGAATTGCGAGGAGTGACTCATCGTCCTTGGTCCTGAGGGCTTTTCAATTGGAGGCGCGCCGGGCGCGACAAGCCACAAATCTGCATGGGAAATGCACTGACTGGCAAGCGCTCGTGGATTTCGCAGGGCTGTACCGCCCCTGTGGGAGCGGGCGTGCCCGCGAAAGGCCTGCGCAGCAGGCCTCTGTTGGCATATTCTGGCCCCCGGCAAAACAGAACAACAAGGATGTGTAATGCTCGCCGCCATCAAACGCTACCCGCACACTGTGCGCCTGCTGCTCACCACCACCTTCACCCTCACCGTCGCCCGTGCCCTTACCCTGCCCTACCTGGTGGTGTACCTGGCCGACAACTTCCACCTGCCGATCAGCCAGATAGGCCTGCTGATCGGTGGCGCGCTGATCATCGCCTCGCTGCTGAGCCTGTATGGCGGCCACCTGGTGGATACCTTGCGCAACCACACACTGGTCAGCGCCAGCACCCTGCTGTTTGCCCTGGCCTTCGTCGGCGCGGTCGCCAGCAACTCGGCGCTGCTGTTCTTTCTCTGCCTGGTAATGATCAACCTGGCCCTGGCAGTGGTCGACATCGCCGCCAAGGCGGGCTTCTGCGCTTTGTTGCCGGTGGAGGAACGGGCCGAAGTGTTCGCCATCAAGTACACCCTCAGCAACGTCGGCTACGCCGCCGGCCCGCTGCTGGGCGTGGCCATGCTGGAGCTGAACGACCATATGCCGTTCATCGCCTCTGCCCTGCTCGGCCTGGCCATGTGCCTGGCCTACTGGCGCCTGGGTGACCGCAGCCTGCAGGCCAGTGTGCCGGACAAGCCCGGGGCCGGCTTTGGCCCGGTGGCGCTGGGGCTGGCCCGTGACCGGCGGCTGGTATGCTTCACCTTGGGCGGGGTGCTGAGCGCGGTAGTGTTCGGCCAGTTCACCGCCTACCTGTCGCAGTACCTGGTGGTGACCAGCAGCCCGGCCGAGGCGGCGCGCCTGATCGGTTACCTGGTGACCACCAACGCGGTGACGGTGATTGCCCTGCAGTACATGATCGGCCGCCGCATCAGCCGCCAGCGCCTGATGCCCTGGCTGCTGGCCGGCATGGGCCTGTTCATCGCCGGGCTGCTGGGCTTTGCCCTGGCCGGTTCGGCGCTGGCGTGGTGCCTGGCGATGCTGGTGTTCACCCTGGGCGAGATCATCGTGATCCCGGCCGAGTACATGTTCATCGACCTGATCGCACCGGAGCACTTGCGTGGGGTGTATTACGGTGCGCAGAACCTGTCCAACCTCGGTGCGGCGCTGGGGCCGGTGATGGTGGGGTTTGCCCTGGTGCATCTGTGGCCGGGGGCGATCTTCTACCTGCTGGTGTTGTCGGTGATACTGGCGGGGGTGTTTTATTGGCTGGGTACCCGCAAAGGATGATGTCTGCTCTGCTGGCCTCTTCGCGGGTGAACCCGCTCCCACAGGGAAAGCGCCGCTTTCGAAGCCTGTGCAGTACCTGTGGGAGCGGGTTCACCCGCGAAAGGGCCGGCACAGGTTAAAGAGACCCCTGCGACCACCTGCCACTGCGACCATCGTCTGCGCTGACGAAGCGGCACCTGCGTGCCAGACTGATTGATCGGGACCGCGTTATCTTTTTGCTTCGGAGTCTTCATGTCGTTGTCCAGCGGGCTGATCGCCGTGGTCGCCCTGGCCTATATGGCCATCATGTTCGCCATCGCCTTCTACGGCGACCGCCGCAGCACGCCGTTGCCGCCGAAGCTGCGTGCCTGGGTGTACAGCCTGTCGCTGGCCGTGTACTGCACCAGCTGGACCTTCTTCGGCGCGGTCGGCCAGGCCGCCGAACAGCTCTGGGCATTCCTGCCGATCTACCTGGGCCCGGTGCTGCTGCTGATCTTCGCGCCCTGGGTGCTGCAGAAGATGGTGCTGATCAGCAAGCAACAGAACATCACCTCGATCGCCGACTTCATCGCCGCGCGCTACGGCAAGTCGCAGTCCCTGGCGGTGGTCGTGGCGCTGATCTGCCTGGTCGGCGTGCTGCCGTACATCGCCTTGCAGCTCAAGGGCATCGTGCTGGGGGTGAACCTGCTGATCGGCGCCAATGCCGACGCCACCGGCACCCGCGTGCAGGACACCGCGCTGGTGGTGTCGCTGGTACTGGCGCTGTTCGCCATCGTCTTCGGTACCCGCAGCCTGGACGTGACCGAACACCACCGTGGCATGGTCCTGGCGATTGCCTTCGAATCGCTGATCAAGCTGCTGGCCTTCCTCGCCGTGGGCATCTTCATCGTCTTCAACCTGTATGACGGCTTCGACGACCTGTTCAGCCAGGCCCGCCAGTCGATCCACCTGCAGGATTATTGGCAGGAAACCATCAACTGGCCGTCGATGGTGGTGCAGACCGCCGTGGCGATGATGGCGATCATCTGCCTGCCACGGCAGTTCCACGTCACCGTGGTGGAGAACATCGAACCCCAGGACATGCGCCTGGCGCGCTGGGTATTCCCGATGTACCTGGCGCTGGCCGCGCTGTTCGTGGTGCCGATCGCCCTGGCCGGGCAGATGCTGCTGCCGGGCACGGTGATCTCCGATTCGTTCGTCATCAGCCTGCCGCTGGCCGAGGCACACCCGAGCCTGGCCCTGCTGGCATTCATCGGCGGTGCCTCGGCGGCCACCGGCATGGTCATCGTCGAGGCCGTGGCGCTGTCGACCATGGTCTCCAACGACATGCTGCTGCCCTGGCTGCTGCGCCGTACCAACGCCGAGCGGCCGTTCGAGGCGTTCCGCCACTGGATGCTCTCGGTACGCCGGGTGACCATCGTGGTGATCCTGCTGCTGGCGTATGTCAGCTACCGCCTGCTGGGTTCCACCGCCAGCCTGGCGACCATCGGCCAGATCGCCTTCGCCGCCGTGACCCAGCTGACCCCGGCCATGCTCGGTGCGCTGTACTGGAAGCAGGCCAACCGCCGCGGTGTGTTCGCTGGCCTGGCCGCAGGTATTTTCCTGTGGTTCTACACCCTGGTGCTGCCGATTGCCGCGCACAGCGTGGGCTGGTCGCTGCAGCTGTTCCCAGGGTTGGCGTGGCTGCACGGCAACCCGCTGAACCTGCCGATCAGCCCGCTGACCCAGGGCGTGGTGCTGTCGCTGGCGGGCAACTTCACCCTGTTCGCCTGGGTCTCGGTGCTGTCGCGCACGCGGGTTTCCGAGCATTGGCAGGCCGGCCGCTTCATCGGCCAGCAGACCAGCGCCAGGCCCAGCAGCAAGCCGCTGCTGGCGGTGCAGATCGACGACCTGCTGACCCTGGCCTCGCGCTTTGTCGGCGAAGAACGCGCCCGGCAGAGCTTCATCCGCTTCGCCTACCGCCAGGGCAAGGGCTTCAACCCCAACCAGAACGCCGACGGCGACTGGATCGAACACACCGAACGCCTGCTGGCCGGCGTGCTCGGCACCTCGTCGACCCGCGCCGTGGTCAAGGCCGCCATCGAAGGCCGCGACATGCAGCTGGAAGACGTGGTGCGTATCGCCGACGAAGCTAGCGAGGTGCTGCAGTTCAACCGCGCCCTGCTGCAAGGGGCCATCGAGAACATCAACCAGGGCATCAGCGTGGTCGACCAGAACCTGCACCTGGTGGCCTGGAACCGCCGTTACCTGGAACTGTTCAACTACCCCGACGGGCTGATCAGCGTGGGCCGGCCGATCGCCGATATCATCCGCTACAACGCCGAGCGTGGCCTGTGCGGCCCGGGCGAGGCGCAGGTGCACGTGGCGCGGCGCCTGCACTGGATGCGCCAGGGCCGTGCGCACTCTTCCGAGCGCTTGTTCCCCAATGGCCGGGTGATCGAACTGATCGGCAACCCGATGCCGGGTGGCGGTTTCGTCATGAGCTTCACCGACATCACCCCGTTCCGCGAGGCCGAGCAGGCCCTGCGCGATGCCAACGAAGGCCTTGAACAAAGGGTGGCGGAACGCACCCAAGAGCTGTCGCAACTGAACCAGGCGTTGTCCGAAGCCAAGAGCCGTGCCGAAGCGGTGAGCCAGTCCAAGACCCGTTTCCTGGCTGCAGTCAGCCATGACCTGATGCAGCCGCTGAACGCCGCCCGGCTGTTCTCCGCCGCCTTGTCGCAGCAGGCCGAGGGCATGAACGAAGAGGCCCGGCAACTGGTGCAGCACATGGACAGCTCGCTGCGTTCGGCCGAAGAGCTGATCAGCGACCTGCTGGACATCTCGCGCCTGGAAAACGGCAAGATCACCCCGGATGCCAAGCCCTTTGCCCTCAACGAACTGTTCGACACCCTGGGCGCCGAATTCAAGGTGCTGGCCGCCGAGAAGGGCCTGGAGTTCCGCCTGCGCGGCAGCCGCCTGCGGGTGGACAGCGACATGAAGCTGCTGCGCCGGGTGCTGCAGAACTTCCTGACCAACGCCCTGCGCTACGGCAAGAGCCCGATCCTGCTGGGCGCACGGCGCCAGGGTGAACAGTTGTGGCTTGAGGTGTGGGACCGCGGCCCGGGCATCGCCGACGACAAGCTGCAGGTGATTTTCCAGGAGTTCAAGCGCCTGGACAGCCACCAGACCCGCGCCGAGAAGGGCCTGGGCCTGGGCCTGGCGATCGCCGACGGCCTGTGCCGGGTGCTGGGGCACAAACTGGAGGTGCGCTCATGGCCGGGCAAGGGCACGGTGTTCCGCGTCAGCGTACCGATTGCCCGCCAGGCCGCCCCGGCGCCCACCGCCCCGGTGGAACAGGGCGGCCAGCCACTGGCCGGGCTGCAGGTACTGTGCGTGGACAACGAAGACAGCATCCTGATCGGCATGAACAGCCTGCTCAGCCGCTGGGGTTGCCAGGTGTGGACCGCGCGCAACCGCGCCGAATGCGAAGCCCTGCTGGCCAAGGGCATGCGCCCGCACCTGGCACTGGTGGACTACCACCTGGACGACGGCGAGACCGGTACCGGGCTGATGGGCTGGCTACGCGCGCGCCTGGGCGAGCCGGTGCCGGGCGTGGTGATCAGTGCCGACGGCAGCAAGGAAACCATCGCCATGGTGCATGCCTCTGGCCTGGACTACCTGGCCAAGCCGGTCAAGCCGGCGGCCCTGCGTGCCATGCTCAATCGCCATCTGAGCCTGGTTCAGTAAGCGCTTCGTCCGGCAACGCCTCGTCGGACAGCGCCCGCTCCAGCAGGTCGGCAGGCAAGCTCTTGCTGGCGCGGGCGCCCAGCAGCTTCAGCTGTTCGCTGCGGCTGACCAGGTTGCCGCGCCCTTCACACAGCTTGTTGCGCGCGGCGGCATAGGCCTTGTCCACCTGCTGCAGGCGGCTGCCCAACTCGTCCAGGTCCTGGATGAACAGCACGAACTTGTCGTACAGCCAGCCGGCGCGCTCGGCGATCTCGCGGGCGTTCTGGCCCTGGCGTTCCTGCTTCCACAGGCTGTCGATCACCCGCAAGGTGGCCAGCAAGGTGGTCGGGCTGACGATCACGATCTGCCGGTCGAAGGCTTCCTGAAACAGGTTCGGCTCCGCCTGCAGGGCTGCCGAGAAGGCGGCCTCGATCGGCACGAACAGCAGCACGAAGTCCAGGCTGTGCAGGCCTTCGAGGCGGTTGTAGTCCTTGCTCGACAGGCCTTTGACGTGGCTGCGCAGCGACTGCACATGCTGCTTGAGCGCGGCCTCGTCGTTGCCAGCGACGAACTGCTGGTAGGCAGTGAGGCTGACCTTGGCATCCACCACTACCTGCTTGTCGCCGGGCAGCATGATCAGCACATCAGGCTGGAAGCGCTCGCCGTCGGCGCTCTTGAGGCTGACCTGGGTCTGGTATTCGCGGCCCTTTTCCAGGCCGGCATGCTCCAGTACCCGTTCGAGGATCAGCTCACCCCAGTTGCCCTGGGTTTTCTGGCCCTTCAGCGCCTGGGTCAGGTTGGTGGCTTCGTCGGACAGGCGCAGGTTCAGTTGCTGCAGGCGCTCCAGCTCCTTGCCCAGCGAGAAGCGCTCGCGGGCTTCCTGCTGATAGCTCTCCTCCACGCGTTTTTCGAAAGCCTGGATGCGTTCCTTGAGCGGGTCGAGCAACTGGCCGAGATGCTGCTGGCTGGTCTGGGCGAAGCGCTGCTCGCGCTCGTCGAAGATCTTGGTAGCCATGTCGGCGAACTGGGCGCGCAAGGTGTCGCGGGCTTCCTGCAGGTCCTCCAGGCGCTGCTGGTGGCTTTCCTGCTGCTCGCGCAGTTCGGCGTCCAGGCGTGCGGTCTGGGCCTCCAGGCGGCGCAGTTCGGCTTCGCGGTTGGCACGCTCGAGGTTCCAGGCGTGGGCGGCGTCACGGGCGTTGTCGCGGTCGATCTGCAGCAGTTCCAGCTCACGGCCCTGGGCGGCCAGCTGGGTCTGCTTGACGGTGTTGGCTTCGCTGAGGTCGCTGACCTCGTCGCGGCTGGCATCCAGTTGCGCCTGCAGGCCGGCCAGGGCCAGCTGGGCAGCATTGAGGCGCTCTTCGAGCAAGGCCTGCTCGCCTTGCCGCGCACCCTGGCGGCGCTGCACCTGCATGACCCAACCCAGGCAAGGTAATGCACCTGCCACCAAGCCCAGCAGAATGCTGGCCAGATCCACTGTCATGCTTACCCCGAATGATCCTGGACGAATGCATCGCAGCTTATCAGCCTGAGCGGTGTGTTGCCTGTTCCGGCCTCTTCGCGGGTAAACCCGCTCCCACAGGGATTGCACAGTATCCGAGGTATAGCTATTCCTGTGGGAGCGGGTTTACCCGCGAAGAGGCCAGTGCTGACAACACACCTCAGGCATGGAACCACTGCCTCAAAAGCCGCCGCGCTTCCTGCGACCCCTGCCCCGCCGCCAGCTCCAGCCAGTACCGCGCCTGCTCCGGCTCGCTGTGCTGGCACAGCCGCGCATACTCCAGCTGCGCCCGCCGATCACCGGCGCGGGCTGCCTGGCGCAGCAGTTCATGGCCAATACGACGGTCACGGGCATTGCCGCAATCGCGGCACAACATCTGCCCCAGGCGGCTTTGCGCCACGACCACGCCCTGGCGTGCCGGCTGTTTCAACAGGCGCCCGGCCAGGTGCTTGACCTGCGGCTTGTCACCCAGGCGCGGGTTGTCGAGCAGCCACAAGGCCACTTTGAGAGAAAAACGTTTGGGGGGAGGCGCAGGCGTCGATGCAACGGGGCTGGCGAGGGGTTTACCGCGAAACTTCATGAGCAACAGGTTTGGCAACTCGAAAGGCGCGCCACTCTACCCTTTTTCTTGCGCCTTGACCTTTCGATTTCCGGAGGATTGAAAAAAATTTTCAATGATCTTTTCTTGACGTTTTCAAGTGGATGACCAACAGGTCTCCCGGAGCATGTCGATTGTCGGACAGTTCAATGTATTGCTGGCACGCCCGTCCTAGAGCAAGCGCTAGGGACAATCCACAGTTCCTGTGGATAACTCGGTGGACAACCCCCTCCCATCCCCCGCAAACCCCCATGAATTGGGGCTTTCGCTCAAACTGACGATTTTTTCACCAGCTAAAAATAGTGTTTTTTTTCATTGACTTAACCGCCCAGTCAAGGCATTGGCGAGGCTGTCGTGGCGTGTTGCCAGGCAGTTGCAAGCGCTGCTCCGAATGTGAACAAGTGCACCATAAACCTTCATTTGAGTGCACGAAATCGGTACATCAGGCCGGATGCGGGCCTTTTGCCCCCTCTTCCCAGCAGGGCAAATACGCGCCATACTGCTCGGCTCACCTGAACAAACATGAAATGCTTGCCAAGCGCCTGTATTTCCGCTAAGGTGCGCCTCGTTAGTACCAAGCTGAAAGTCAATTCTGGCCTCAAGCGTCCTTGCAGACCCGCCCCTCCCAAGGGTGGCGCTGCTGAAACCAGGACCGGCCCATTCGATGATTCACTCGCCAGCCACGCGCTGCTCAAGCACGAATCACGTGACAGATTGATCAGGATCTCACACCGACGGCCTAGAACCTTGGCCCCGGCGTGCTGCCTGCCTTCTGAAGTACCTACCAGTCAGCCCATGCGCCCACCTTTGATTGCGCTCCCTCTGGCTGCCCTGTTCCAGTCAGGTTCGTTCGTCCCTTAATAAAGGCGTCACTGGAACGTTTCTATCATGCACGGATCATAACCCCGTGTTTAAAGCAGGAACCTCCAAGAATATGCAAACTCATCATCAGATTCAGGCTGCCATTGGCACCCTCTCCCAGGCCTTCTCGCCGTTGAAGTGCCTCATCGTTGCCCCTCGCAAGGGCAGCTTCAGCTTCACCCTGGTAGACGAACACGGCGTCGCCTGCCACACCGAGCGCCTGTACCCCGAACAGTACAGCCGCAGTGAACCGCTGCAGGCGGTCATCGCCCGAACCCGCCAGTCGCTCACCGCGTGAGCGGCGAATACTGCGGTATTCAAGCGCTGAATCATCCCATCGCAAGCCTGCCTGAACGTTCGTGGCGTAATTGCCTTAAGGCATATAGCCCGGTACGTCAGGCAGCAATCGATTTAAAAACAGCCCTTTACACCACGATTATCACACTACACTTCAACTCGAGCGGTGCTTGCCGCTTCCGGCGGGCCTGATCACTCACCAGCTGCCAAGCTCCAGCGCCCGTCCGGCCCTTAACTGCTCGAGGGCATCATGGGTATCGCGGCGAATGAATTGTGTCAGTATGTGATCCGACCCACCCTGGTCTACCTGAACCGTCACTGCGCCAGCGCCGAAGCCTTGTTGCTGGGCATCGCCGCCAGCCAGTCGGCCCTGGGATCGGCCTTGCACGACCGTCGTGGGCATGGCCTGTACCGTATCGGCGAACACCGTCACCAGGCGATCTGGGACGACTACCTTGCCCGTGACCCCGACCTGGCCAGCCTGGTCCGCGGCCTGGCCAGCCAGCACGCCTTCCTCGGTGGCCCGCACCTGGAACTCACCGTCAACCTGCGCTATTCCACCGCCATTGCCTGGATGCTCGTCGAAGAGCAGGCCACGCCACTGCCTGCCGCCGATGACCTTCTCGCGCTGGCGCGGATCTGGCGACAGATTTTCAACCCACAAGGTCGCCTGCGCGACTTCACCCATGCCTGGCATACCTGCATAGATCAGAGATTGCCGCAGGCATCTTAAGACGCGTCCTACAACGCACCCGGAAAAAAGGGAATTTTGGTCGGATTGTCCTACAAAACCGCTCTATCTCCTGCGATTGAGGCTATAGCGCGGCGCGTGATTTGTTGGTAGCTTTTCGCCCCGGAGATCCCAAGGAGTTTTCTAATAATGAAAAAAGTAATGCTCAAAACCTCCCTCGGCATTGCCGTTGCTCTTGCTTCCAGCCAACTGCTTGCCGCAGGTTTCGCACTGAACGAGCAAAGCATCAGCGGCATGGGAACCGGTTTTGCGGGACGTTCGTCTTCTGCCGAAGATGCCAGCACCGTATTTGGCAACCCTGCTGGCATGTCGCGCCTCAAGCGCGAACAAGTAACCGTGGGCGGCGCAGCCGTCATCGCCAAGTCCGACATCTCGGGCCCGGGCAGCAACTTCGGGGGGGAAACCGATGGTGACATGGTGCCGGTCGTTGGTGTGCCCATGGGTTACTACGTCAAACCAATCGACGACCACTGGAGCGTAGGCTTCGGTGTCTACGTACCGTTTGGCCTGGTGACCGACTACGGCGACGGTGACGCCGCACGTTACTGGGGCAAGAAAAGCCATGTCGAGGTAATCACCTTCCAGCCAACCGTCAGCTATGCCTTCAACGACAAGGTCTCGATCGGTTTTGGCCCGACCTTCAACCGCATCAAGGGTGAACTGGGCTCGAATTTGCCTACCCCGGCGTTCCTGGGCGGTCAAGACGGAGAGGTAAAGATCAAGGGTGATGATACCGCCGTGGGTTACAACATCGGCATCCTGGTCCAGGCCACCGACCGCACCCGTCTTGGCCTGACCTACCACTCGATGGTCGACTACAAGCTGGAAGGCAAAACTCGCGTCAGCACCCCGCTGATCGGGCCGTTCAACGGCGACAAGTTCGATGCGACACTGAAGATCAAGACACCGGAATCGGTCGATTTTTCTGTTACCCACGAACTCGATGACCAGTGGACCCTGTACGCAGGTAGCACTTGGACTCGCTGGAGCCGCCTGAAAGACATCACCGTGCAAAACGATGTCCCAGCGCAACTTGTAGGTTCGCCGTTCGAGACCATCAAGGAAGACCAGAACTGGCACGACACCTGGGCTCATGCCATTGGCGCGTCATACAAAATCAACAAGGAGTGGGTACTGCGCACCGGCTTTACCGTCGACCAGTCGCCTACCAACAACCACGACCGCTCGCCGCGCATTCCGACTGGTGATCGTAAGGTATTCAGCCTGGGTGCTGGCTGGAGCCCGAACGACGACATGACCATCGACGTTGCCTATTCCTACCTGTGGGAAGAAGACGTCAAGGTCAATCAGGTCAGTGCCACCAAAGGCAGCTACCAAGCCAAGTACGAGAACAGCGCTCACGGTATCGGTGCATCCCTTACCTACCGCTTCTGATCAGTACGCGTTACATGAAAAACCGCCCTCGTGGCGGTTTTTTCAGGCCTGCACCTGCCAGCTGTCACCCAGGCATTCGCGCAGGTAGTCCATGAACACACGCACTTTTGCGGTCATGGCAAAGCGGTCGGCCAGGCACAGGTAGATATCCATCGGTTCGGTCTGGGCATAGGCCTGGCCGCTATCGCTGTATTCGAACAACGGCACCAGCGCCCCGGTGGCCAAATGCGGCCTTACGATGAACTCGGCCAGGCGGGTGATGCCGCCATCGTGCAGTGCCATCTGGGTCAGGGCGTCTATGTCGTCGCTGATCAATACCCTGCCGAACTCTGCCTCGAACCGCAGCCCGTCGCGCATGAACCCCCAACGCAGGAAGCGCCCATCCACCGGGTAGCGGAACACCAGGCAGCGGTGGTCACGCAAGGCCTCGGGCGTGGCCGGCACGCCGGCGCTTTGCAGGTAACCGGGCGAGGCACAGCATATGAACGGTATACGGGCGATATGCCGGGCCAGCAACTGGTCTTCGAGTTGCGGGGCAATGCGCAGGCTCACGTCCACATCTTCCCGCGCGTGGTTGACCCGGCGATCAGTCGTTACCAACTCTATCGAAAGCAGTGGGTAGCGGGCACTGAACGCGGGTATCAATGGCGCCAGCACGTGGCGACCGAAGGCGGACGTCGAGGCAATGCATAGCCGCCCTTGGGGCTCACTGTCGGGGGTGGTGACGGCCTGTTCGGCCAAGGCCAGGTCGCGCTCGATGTGCCTGACGCGCTCGTAATACTGGGTGCCGGCGGGTGTCAGCGCCATACTGCGGGTGGTGCGGCTGAGCAGGCGAACCTGCAAGTGGCCTTCCAGGCGTGCCAGGTTCTGGCTGACCGCGGCCGGGCTCAGGCCCAGGTTGCGGGCACCGGCGGCGATGCTGCCGGCTTCGACCACCTTGATGAAGCTGCGAATGGCGTTGAGCAGGTCCATGCTGAGCCCTTGGATTCGTAAGAAACTCTTTATAAAGAACTCAATGCGGCTGGTCTACAGCTGCTGCCGGATGCGTTGCTAACCTGCGCCTCTACTTACTTTTCAGGAGTTCGCATGAGCAACCTGTCCCAGGCACGCAGCCGACGCAAATTGCACCCGGGCGCCACGCCCTACGTTTTTGCCTTCTTCATGTCGTCGATCATGGCGCTATTGATGTGTTTCGTGATCACGGCAGCGAATGGGGGGATTAACCCTGAATACCTTGGCAACGTGCTGAGGGCTTACCAGTTGGCGATGCCGGTGGCGTTCGTTTGTGTATTGATGGTCAGGCCGGTGGTTGTGCGGTTGGTGGCGATTACGGTGCATGCAAAGTGAAGTAACCTGAACCCCAGACAAGTCCCCTGCTCTTGATCTTGATCTTGATCTTGATCTTGATCTTGATCTTGATCTTGATCTTGATCTTGATCTTGATCTTGATCTTGATCTTGATCTTGATCTTGATCTTGATCTTGATCTTGATCTTGATCTTGATCTTGATCTTCGCGACTTCAGGAGGCCGAGCAGAGGGCTTGCGGAGGGAGGTGACGGGCATGGATGCCCGTCAAGCGCTGAGGCCCCATGGATGGGGCCTGCAGCGCGTACTCCCGGGAGCAAGACCGGCGCGAGGGAACCCCGGAGCGCAGCGCAGGGGCCGGATGATGGGAGCGCAGCGTTTTTTGGTTACTTTTTGCCGCGTTTGGCAAAAAGTGACTCGCCGTAAGGGCGAAAAGGTGAGTATGCGTCGCCATCGTAAATGGACTATGCGCGAGATCAAGACCAGTAATTTTCCGCTCTTCGCTCTTCGCTCTTCGCTCTTCGCTCTCAAGCGTGGGCATCAACAACAAGGTCAACATTCATTTTCGAAGGTGGCGCTTAATCACCTTTCCGCCCTTACGGCGGGTCACTTTTTGTCAAACGCGACAAAAAGTAACCAAAAAACGCTGGCTCCTATCATCCGGCCCCTACGCTGCGCTCCGGGGTCCCCTCGCTACGGGCCTGCTCCCGGGAGTACGCGCTGCAGGCCCCATCCATGGGGCCTCAGCGCTTGACGGGCATCCATGCCCGTCACCTCCCTCCGCAGTCCCTTCGCTCGGCCTCCTGAAGTCGCAATCGGCGGCGCCTGAACTATCGCGCGCTTAGAAGCAAAAGCCGAAGCAAGAGCAGGAGCAAGAGCAAGAGCAAGAGCAAGAGCAAGAGCAAGAGCAAGAGCAAGAGCAGCCAGGTTATGGCTGGGAGGCAATGGCCTTTTCGATGGCTGCCCGGAACGCTGGATCATCCGGCTTGGTCAGGCTGGAGAAGTTACCTATCACCTTGCCTTTACGGTCCACCACGTACTTGTAGAAATTCCACTTCGGCGCACTGCTCTGGCTGGCCAGCTCCGCGAACAGCGGTATCGCATCCGCGCCCCGAACCGCCTGTGTCTTGGTCATGGTAAAGGTGACGCCATAGTTGGCATAACAAACCTTGGCAGTCTTCTCGCTGTCGGCGTCCTCCTGCTTGAAGTCATTGGAAGGCACACCAAGCATTTCCAGGCCTTGATCGTGGTATTCCTTGTATGTCGCCTCAAGCCCCTCGAACTGCGGCGCAAAACCGCAGTAACTGGCCGTGTTGACCACCACCAGCGGCTTGCCGGCAAAGCGCTGGCACAGGTCCACCTGCCCCTTGCCCCGCAACTCTGGCAGGCTACCCTGCAACAACGCCGGGCAATCGGCAGCCCAGCTCGATGCGCCGGCAAGCAGGGCCAGCACCGGCACCGTCAACCAATGTGCACGCATGACTCGTTTCTCCCGCAAGACAATCCCTGAACTTGCAGGGTAGCGCCTAACAAACACTCATGCCCAGCTGCATCAGCGCCATCCCGCCCTTGTGCCAGCCCCACCACACCAGCGCCAGCAGCAACAGGGCGGCGACGGCCAGTAGCCCTCGAGCCAGGTAGCGGTTCATGCGGCCTGGGCCTGCAGGCGGGCGACCGGACGTTCGCGCACGGGCCAGTTGAGGGCGGCAGCCAGCAGGCTGAGCAGGATGGAAATCTGCCAGACCAGGTCGTAGCTGCCGGTGCGGTCATACACTACCCCGCCCAACCAGCCGCCCAGGAAGGCGCCCAGCTGGTGGAACAGGAAGACGATACCGCCAAGCATGGACAGGTTGCGCACGCCGAACACGGTGGCCACCGTGCCGTTGGTCAGTGGCACCGTGGACAACCACAGCAGGCCCATGGCGATGCCGAACAGGTAAGCGCTGACTTCAGTCACCGGCGCCCAGAGGAACAGCACGATCACTACCGCACGCAGCAGGTACAGCCCGGTCAGCAGGCGCGGCTTGGACATGCGCCCGCCCAGCCAGCCAGCGGTGAAGGTACCGACGATATTGAACAGGCCTACCAGCGCCAGCACCGTTGTGCCGGTGGTCGCGGCCAGGTGCTGGTCGACGAGGTAGGCCGGCAGGTGCACGCCAATGAACACCACCTGGAAACCACAAACGAAAAAACCCAACGCCAGCAACCAGAAGCCGGAATGCGAGCACGCCTCGCGCAAGGCCTGGCCCAGGGTCTGTTCGGTACCATGAGTGGGCAGCGGCCGGTCGCGCAGCAGGCCGACGAAGGGCACGATCAGCGCCACCATCAGGCCCAGTACCAGCAACGCTGCGGACCAGCCCAGCCACTGGATCAGGCCGAGGGTGCCCGGCAACATGGCGAACTGGCCGAAAGAACCGGCAGCGCTGGCAATGCCCATGGCCATGCTGCGCTTCTCCGCCGGCACGGCACGCCCAACCACGCCGAGGATGACCGAGAACGAGGTGCCGGACAGGCCGATGCCGATCAGCAAGCCGGCACTCAGCGACAACGACCAGGCCGAGTCGGCCATGCCCATCAGCACCAACCCGGCAGCGTAGAGAATACCGCCAATGATCACCACCCGCGCCGCGCCCATGCGGTCGGCCAGGGCACCGGCGAACGGTTGCGCCAGCCCCCAGATCAGGTTCTGCAAGGCAATGGCGAAGGCGAACACCTCACGCCCCCAGCCGAAGTCCGCGCTCATAGGCGCCAGGAACAGGCCGAAGCCGTGCCGCACACCCAGGGACAGCGCCAGGATCAGCGCTGCCCCCACCAATACCCACCCGCTGGTTCGCCACACCGAAGTCATTGTCGTTATCTCCAGCACATCGCAAGGTTTTACGGGTATATACCCGCTTATAGTCGTATCAATTCAAGCCAGCTGGTTCAGCAAACGCACCAGTTCATCCCGCTGCCCTGCCCCCAGCCGCTCCACCAGTTCGGCCTGTGCCTGTTCCCAGGCTGGATGGGCAGCGCGCAGCAGTTGGGTACCGGCCTCGGTCAGCAGCACCACGCGGTTGCGCTGATCGTCACCATCAGCCAAGGCCACCAGCCCTTCAGCCTCCAGCACCCGCAGGTTGCGGCCCAGGGTACTACGCTCCAGGCCCATGGCCTCTGCCAGGGTGGTGATACTGGGGCGATCGAGGCGCTGCAGATGACGCAACAGGGAAAACTGGGCGACATTGACCCCGAAGCCGGCAAGGGCCTCGTCGTAATGCCGGCTCACCCCACGGGCGGCACGACGCAGATGGGTGCAGATGCATTCACTGGTCAACATGGATACGTGTATATACCCGCGTCATGTGTGTTGCAAGAGATTACCGACGCCCCTCAGCCCTAATGCCTGTCAGATAGCGTTAATGGGACTGCTACGCATCCCATCGCCGGCAAGCCAGCTCCCACAGGTACAGCGTTGCTCTCGAGGTTGTCGCTGTACCTGTGGGAGCGGCCTCGTGTCGCGAAAGGGCCGCAACGCGGCCCCAGGAATGATGCGCAACAGTTGAAATTGCTGGGGCTGCTTTGCAGCCCTTTCGCGACACAAGGCCGCTCCTACAGGGATTGCGCAATTCCTGAGTTCTGCGCATACCTGTGGGAGCTGGCTTGCCGGCGATGGGCCGCAAAGCGGCTCCCAATTACTTAACCCGGTTCAAGCGCCGGCGAATCGGCTCGAACTCTACTGTAGCCTTGCGCGCCAGCGGGTCTGGAGCGCCCTGCTCGATTGCCTGCCAATAGCGCCACGGCACCTTGGCCGAGCCCAGTTCGTAGTCCATGCCGTCCCAGTTATCTTCACAGAAGCTGTAGAAGGCCCAGTGCAACCGGTGGCGATCCAGCACGCTGAGCACGTCTTCCAGGTATTGCCGGCAGCCCGGCAGCCTGCGCATGCAGCCGAACTCGCCCACCACCAACCGCGAGCGGGGCACGTTCATGGCCGCGGCCCAGTCCAGCGGCTGGCGCAGGTATTGCGCCACACGCTGGCCATCCCACTGCTGCGTCTGCCCCGCGAACGGTGCCGGGCCGGGATAGGCGATGGGTTGCTTGCGCGTCATGTTCGGTGCACTGGTCACCAGATAGGGCTCGTACATGTGCACGCTGTACAGCACCCGCTGGTCTTCCAGAGGTGCCGGCCAGTAACCGAAGGCGTCGGCGGCGGCGAACCAGCCGGCATCGAGCATGACCGGCGTGTCCGCGTCCTCCTCGCGAATGGCCGCTATCAACTGCCGATACAGGGCCGGCAGATCACGCGCACTCCCCTGCTGCCGTGCATACCACTGCTGCATTTGCCCAGGGTCGGCATGCTCGGCCAGGCCACCTTGCTTCTCCGGGGCGGGCTCGTTGACCAGGTTGTAAGCGGCGATGGCCGGGTGACCTTTCAGCTCACGCGCCAGATCCCGCCAGAAGGCCGCAGCCTGCAACCAGTAGCGTTTGTCCTGCCAGAGGCGGTCGTCGAACTGGCCCTGGTTGTTTTGCGACCAGCGCATGCCGGGTAGCGAGAGCGGTGCGATGACCACCTTGAGGCCGGCCTTATGGGCGCGGTCGAGGGTGGCTCGCAGCGTGGCCAGGTCGGCCGCAGGCAGGCCTTGGTAGGCATCGGCATCGCCGAGGAGGAAGTCGCGTTCCGCCGGCTGCCATTTGTCGTAGGACAGCCGCACCCAGGTCGCGCCATAACCGCTCAAGGCGTCGAAGTAGGCTTGATCAGGCGGCAGCCGGTTGAAGCTGTTGCCACCGTGGCGGGGGGTGTTCCAGAAAGCCATGAGATCGGCTGCCATGGCAGCAGGCCCCATGGCCAACAAAAACGCAGCGAGAATGACATGACGCATGGTGCCGACACTCCTCGACAGTTTGCGGGAGGGGCAAGCATACGCCAGTGAAAAGATGCCGGTTCTTGCTGAGTTTTTTCAGGAATTTACCGACACGTTTGGCTCAGAAACACCCTACAGAAACATCCTGCTTGCGCGGTCACTTGTAGGAGCGGCCTTGTGTCGCGAAAGGGCTGCAAAGCAGCCCCGGCAATTTATGGATTAACGCTGAAATCGTGGGGCTGCTTTGCAGCCCTTTCGCGACACAAGGCCGCTCCTACAGGGTCCAGAGCAAGGCTCAGAGGCCCAGCGCCAACCCCAGCACCACGGCCAGTTCGAGCAACTCGAGCATTGCACCAGCGGTATCGCCGGTAGTTCCGCCCAAGCGCCGGCACATCAGTTGTCGCAACCAGGCAAACACCGCCAACGCCAGCACCACGACCCACCCGCCCAGGACCAGGCAAAAAAGCACACAGCCCAGCAGCACCCAGCCGGCCGCATGCCGGGGCAGGTGCTCGGCCAGCGCTTGGCCCAAACCGCCCTGCCGTACATAAGGCGTACTCAGGAACAACCCGAGCATCGCCGCCCGCCCGATCAATGGTGCCAGTAACAACTGCGCGCCAATGCCCTGCTCGACCAGCACCCACAAGGCGCAGAACTTCAACAACAGCACCAGCACCAGGGTGACCACGGCAATCGGCCCGCTACGCGGGTCTTTCATGATCAGCAGGGTGCGTTCGCGGTCACCGAAACCACCCAGCCAAGCGTCGGCGCTGTCCGCCAGGCCATCCAGATGCAAGGCGCCACTGAGCAACACCCACAACGTCAGCAGCAGGGCCGCGTGCAGCGGTGCCGGTGTACCCTCCAGCAAGTGGCTGGCCAGCCACAGCAACAGGCCGAACAGCAACCCGACCAGCGGGTAGCAGAGCAGCGAGCGCCCCACCTCGCGCGGCGCCGGCATGCCCGGCAGACTTACCGGCAGGCTGCTGAGAAACTGCAAGGCAATCCACAACGGCAACATTTCAGCGCCCCTCGACCAACTGGCCGTCGTCACCCGGCACCAGTCGCATCAGCGCAGCGTGGCCGACTTCGACCTGCAGCAACTGCGCCCTCGGCAAACCACGGGCACGGGCCAGCAGCAGCCGCATCACGCCGCCATGGGTGACCAGCAGCACACGCTTGCCAGCATGCTGATGGCTCAGGCGCTCGACAGCCGCCAGCACACGCTCGGCGAACGCCTCGACCGGCTCGCCATTGGGCGGTGTAAACGCGTAAGGGTCCGCCCAGAAGCGCCCCAGCGCGTCCGCCTGGTCTTCCATGATCTGCGCCGCACTACGGCCTTCCCAGTCGCCAAAATGCAGTTCCTGCAACGCCGCTTCGCGCTGTACCGGTAGGTTCAGCCGCTCGCCCAGTTCCTCGGCAAAACGCGCACAGCGCTGCAGCGGCGAACTGACCAGCACCTCCCACGGGCCGGCTTCGGCCACGGCGCCACGCATCTGCGCCCAGCCCTTGTCGGTCAAGGCATCATCAAGGCTGCCACGCAGGCCGCCCTGTTCCGTTTCGCCATGGCGCAGCAGGTCGAGGATCATGCCGGGCGGTCCGCCACCGCAGCCTCGGCGAAGGTCGCCATCTGCCCGTGCAGCGCACAGGCCAGGCGTAACAGCGGCACGGCGAGGGCAGCCCCACTGCCCTCGCCCAGGCGCAGGCCCAGGGCCAGCAACGGCTCGGCCTGCAACGCGTCGAGCAAGGCTTTGTGCCCAGGCTCTGCGCCTTGGTGGGCGAACAGCAACCAGGCCCGGCACTGCGGGTTGAGGCGCACCGCCAGCAGCGCGGCGACGCTGCAGATGAAGCCGTCCACCAGCACCGCGATACCCGCCTGCGCGCAGCCGATGTAGGCACCGGCCAGGGCCGCGATCTCGAAACCACCGACACAGCCCAGTGCCGGCAATGGATCGTTGGCGCTCAGGCCATGCAGGCTCAGCGCCCGTTCGATGACCTCGGCCTTGTGCCGCACCCCGGCGTGGTCCAGGCCGGTACCCGGGCCACTCAACTCAGCCGGCGGGCAACCCAGCAAGACGCTGGCCAGGGCAGCGGCAGCCGTGGTGTTGCCAATACCCATCTCGCCACCGATGAACAGCTGCGCGCCCTGTTCGGCGGCGCGCAGGGCACTATCGCGGCCAGCCTGCAAGGCGGCCTGCAGCTGGCCCTCGGTCATCGCTGGCTGGCGGGCGAAGTTGGCGGTACCGGCGCCCAGGCGCAGATGGCGCACGCCAGGCAGTTCCAGGTGCGGGTCGATGGTGCCCAGGTCGACCACTTCCAGGCTTGCTTGCAGCTGGCGCGCCAGCACGCTGATTGCCGCGCCACCACCGACGAAGTTGCGCAGCATCTGCCCGGTCACCGTTTGCGGGTAGGCCGAGATGCCTTCCTCGACCACGCCGTGGTCACCGGCAAAAATGCTGATTGCGGCGTTATCCAAGGTCGGCCGTTCACACCCCTGCAGACCGGCCAGCTGAATGGCCAAACCTTCCAGTTGGCCCAGCGAACCGGCAGGTTTGGTCAGCTGCTGCTGACGGGCGCGGGCCTGGTCCATGGCGGCGTTGTCGAGGGATTGGCAGGCGTCACGCCACCAGGCTTGGGTCATAGTGCAGGTCCTTTGAGCATTAGGGGCAGGCCGGCCACGGTCAGCACCACGCGCTGACAGCGTTCGGCCACAGCCTGGTGCAGCCAGCCGGCCAGGTCGACATAGCGCCGGGTCAGCTCACCCATGGGCACGACGCCCAGGCCGGTTTCGTTACTGACGAGGATGACCGTGCCCGGCAACTGTTCCAGGCAGGCCAGCAGCGCATCACGCTCCTCGGTCAGGCGCTGGTCGTCTTCGAGCATCAGCAGGTTGGTCAGCCACAGGGTCAGGCAATCCACCAGCAGGCAGCGCCCTTCGGCCGCTTCGGCGCGCAGTACCGCGGCCAGGGCCAGGGGCTCTTCGATCAACCCCCAGTCATCAGGGCGACGCTGGCGGTGCAGCAGCACGCGTTCGTTCATTTCACCATCCAGCGGCTGGCTGGTGGCGATATAGGTCACCGGCAGGCCGCTGGCGCTGGCCAGCTGTTCGGCCAGGCGGCTCTTGCCCGAGCGGGCGCCACCGAGGATCAGGTTGAGCATGTCAGGCCACCCCACAGAGCTCGCGCAGGCGCGCGGTGTCCAGGTGCTTTTCCACCAGGTCGGCCAGGCGCTCGATATCGCGTTCGCGCAGGGCCTGGTAATCGACGGCCTGCACATCATCCAGCCCAGCCCAGCGCAGCAGCGCCGCGCACGACTGGCTGCCTTCGAACAGGCCGTGCAGGTAGGTGGCAAGTATCTGGCCATCAGCGCTGACAGCACCATCGCAACGGCCATCGGCAAGTTGCACGGCTGGCTGCTCCAGGGCAGGCCCCGTGGTGACGCCGGCATGAATTTCATACCCGGCAACCGGGACTGCTTCCAGGTTCAGCGTGCCGGCAACGTTGCGCAGTTGCTTCTCGGCTTCGAGCACCGTGGCGTAATCGAGCAGGCCAAGCCCCGGGCTGGAGCCGGCGGCCCCTTCGAGACCAAGCGGGTCATGCACTTCGCGGCCCAACATCTGCAGGCCACCGCAGATCCCGATCAGCTTGCCGCCATAGCGCAGGTGCCGGTCGATGGCCTTGTCCCAACCGCGCTCACGCAGTTGCGCCAAGTCGCCGCGCACACTCTTGGAACCCGGCAGGATGATCAGGTCGGCGGCCGGGATCGGCTGGCCCGGGCCGATGAACTGCAGGTCCACCTGGGGGTGCAGGCGCAGTGGGTCGAAGTCTGTGTGGTTACTGATACGCGGCAGCACCGGGACGATCACCTTGAGCACGCGCTCGGTCTTCGCCCCCTGGCGCACATCAATGCCGTCTTCGGCTTCCAGATGCAGATCGGTGACATACGGCAGCACGCCCAGCACCGGCTTGCCGGTGCGCTGCTCCAGCCAGTCCAGCCCCGGCTGCAGCAAGGCGATGTCGCCGCGGAAGCGGTTGATGACAAAGCCCTTTACCCGCGCCTGCTCACTGGGCGACAGCAGTTCCAGGGTGCCGACCAGATGGGCGAACACACCACCACGATTGATGTCGGCAACCAGGATCACCGGGCAGTCCACCGCTTCGGCAAAGCCCATGTTGGCAATGTCACCGGCACGCAGGTTGATCTCCGCTGGCGAGCCCGCACCTTCGACCATGACCACCGGCCAGGCAGCACTCAGGCGCTGGTGCGAAGCCAGCACCGCCTGCATGGCGATGGCCTTGTAGTCGTGGTAGGCCACCGCGTTCATGCTGGTGACGGCACGGCCATGGATGATCACCTGGGCGCCGGTGTCGCTGTTGGGCTTGAGCAGCACCGGGTTCATGTCGGTATGCGGCTGCAGCCGGCAGGCCTGGGCCTGCACCGCCTGGGCCCGGCCGATTTCACCGCCGTCGGCGGTCACCGCGCTGTTCAGCGCCATGTTCTGTGGCTTGAACGGCACCACACCGACGCCCTGGCGCAACAGCCAGCGGCACAGTGCGGTCACCAGCGTGCTCTTGCCGGCGTCGGAGGTGGTGCCTTGCACCATGAGGGTGGTCATGCCGTTTCCTTCTGATAGGCCGCCAGGGCCTGGGCCAGGCGCTGTTCGTCCGCCGCATGGGCAGGCAGCCCAAGGCGTACCGCCGGCGGGTGCTCGAACAGCCGCACCAGGATGCCGCGGCAGGCAAGAAAGTCATGCAGTTGCGCAGCGTGCTCGCTGCGTACGTACTGGAACAGGTCGCAACCACCGCTGGGTGCCAGGCCGGCGCTGCGCAGCAGCATAGCCAGCCGCTGGCTGGCGGCAGCGCAGCGTTCGACCTGCACACGCTGGGCGGCGTGGTCGGCCAGGCTGGCCTGGGCCAGCACCCGGGTAGGGCCATTGACGGTCCACGGCCCAAGCAACTCGGCCAGGCGCAGCAGCAGGCTGCGTTCGGCGGCAACGAATCCCAGGCGCACGCCGGCCAGGCCGAAGAACTTGCCGAACGAGCGCAGCACGATCAGCCCCGGGCGCTCGGCACAATCGACCACGCCATCCGCCGGGGTGTTGTCCATGAACGCTTCGTCGACCAGCAGCCAACCACCGCGGGCGGCCAGGCGCGCATGCCAATCCAGCAGGCGTTCACGCGGCACCCGGCGGCCGGTGGGGTTGTTGGGGTTGACCAGCACCAGTACGTCGAGGCTGTCGAGCGTCGCCTCGACCTGCGCTTCGTCCAGCTCCAGCAACTGGTGCCCCGCCCGTTGCCAGGCGTATGGGTGCTCGGCATAGCAAGGCGTCAACACCCCTACCCGGCCGGCTGCGCGCAACAGCGGCAAAGCCTGGATCGCGGCCTGGGAACCGGCCACCGCCAGCAACTGGCGGGCGCCGTAATACGCACGCGCGGCGTCCTCCAGGCCGTCCTCGGTCTCCGGCAGGCGGGCCCAGGCCTCCATGGGAATCGGTGGAATCGGGAAAGGCCATGGCGCAATGCCGCTGGACAGGTCGAGCCACTGCTCGCGGGCGATGCCGTATTGCCGTACCGCCCGCAGCAGGCGGCCTCCGTGTTCAAGCATTGATATAGGCCCCCAGGCAGATCACCAGCAGCCACAGCCATACGCCGCGCTGCACCAGGCCCCAGCCGCGCTCGATGGCGTCGGCGTCAGCCATTGGCCCGTCACCCAGGCGTGGCCGCTCATGCAGCTCGCCGTGGTAAACCGCCGGGCCACCGAGTTCCACCCCTAACGCACCAGCACCGGCGGCCATCACCGGCCCGGCATTGGGGCTGTCCCACAGCGGGCCCTGCTTGCGCCAGCAGGCCAGGGCCAGGCGGGTCTTGCCCAGCAGCGCGTAGGTCAACGCCACCAGCCTGGCGGGAATATAGTTGAGCACATCGTCGACGCGCGCCGCGCACCAGCCGAAGCGTTCGAAGCGCTCGTTGCGGTAGCCCCACATGGCGTCCAGGGTGTTGCTCAGGCGGTACAGCACCACGCCCGGCGCACCGGCGACCACAAACCAGAACAGCGCCGCGAATACCGCATCGCTGCCATTCTCCAGTACCGATTCGGTGGCCGCCCGGGCCACCGCAGGTTCGTCCAGTTCGCGGGTTTCGCGGCTGACCAGGTAGCCCACACGGCGCCGCGCTTCTTGCAGGTCACCCTGGCGCAAGGCACTGGCCACCGGCAACACGTGTTCGCCCAGGCTGCGCAGCCCGACGGCGCAGTACAGCGCCAGCACGTCGACCAGCCAGCCGATGTACGGCAGCCAAGACAGGATCAGTGCCACCAGGGTAAGCGGCACCACGGCCAGGAACCATGCGCTCACCCCGTGGCTGCGCCAGCCGCGCCCACCGGCATTCAGGCGGCGCTCGAGGTTACTGGCCATGTTGCCGAAGGCTACCAGCGGATGGCGCCGCTGCGGTTCGCCCAGCAAGGCATCCAGGGCCACCCCGGCCACGGTCAGCAAGGCCACGCTCATTGGCGCTCTCCCCATTGGTTCTCAAAGAGCATTTCACTCAAGGGCCGTTCCTCGGCCCAGTTTTCCAGCACCAGCATCGGTGCCGGGTAGAACTCGGTCACCGGCCCCAGGCACAGCACCGCGACCGGCTTGGCCCCGGCCGGCATGCCCAGCAGCGCCGCCAGCGCCTGCGGGTCGAACAGCGACACCCAGCCCATGCCCAGGCCTTCGCCACGGGCTGCCAGCCACAGGTTCTGGATGGCGCAGGCCAGCGAGGCCAGGTCCATTTCCGGCAGGGTGCGGCGGCCGAAGATATGCGGCTCGCGGTTGTCCATCAGGGCGGCCACCAGCAACTCGGCGCAGTCATTGATGCCCTCCACCTTCAGTTTCATGAAGGCGTCGGAGCGTTCGCCCAAGGCTTCGGCGGTACGCACCCGCTCTGCTTCCACCAAGGCCTGGATGCGCGCACGCAGGTCTCGCTGGGTGATGCGGATGAAACGCCAGGGCTGCATCAGCCCGACGCTGGGCGCCTGGTGCGCGGCAGCCAACAGGCGGCCCAGCAGTTCCGGGGCTACCTCGCCACCGGCGAAATGGCGCATGTCACGGCGCTCGCCGATAGCCCGGTAGATCGCGGCGCGCTCGGCGTCGCTGTAGGCGTGTTCGCTCATGGTCGCAACAGCGCCGCCGCCGCATCCGGGTTGGAGGGGAAGTAGAAATGCACGTAGGAAGCCGTCAGCCGACCCAGGCGGTACACCGCTTCGTTGCCACGCCCGCCGTTGGGGCTCAGGCCACGTGCGATCGGCTCCAGTGCGGTACTGGTCAGCGAATGGTGATAGGTGTGACCGCGCAGGGTGCCTTCAGGCAGTTCCACCGCCTGCAAGGCCAAGGCAGCCAGGCGCTTCTGCATGGTCGCTTCGCCCGGCAGCAGTCCGAGCAGCTCGGCACGCTCGCCGGCCACGTCGGTCAGGGCATCGAGCAGATACAGCATGCCGCCGCACTCGGCCAGCAACGGTTTGCCCTGGGCGTGATGGGCACGGATCGCCTCGTTCATCGGCGCATTGCCGGCCAGGGCGTGGTGGTGCAGTTCGGGATAACCGCCCGGCAGGTACAGGCTGTCCACTGCCGGCAGTTCGCGGTCATGCAGCGGCGAGAAGAACTCCAGCTGTGCGCCCAGGTTGCGCAGCAGGTCGAGGTTGGCGCCATAGGTGAAGGCGAAGGCCTCGTCCCGCGCCACGCCAATGCGCACACCGGCCAACGAAGCATTACTGGCTTGCGGCTCGGGTTCGGCAAAGGTCACTGGCGGCGGCAAGGCAGCATCGCAACTGGCGCCAAGCGCCTCGGCAGCGGCATCCAGGCGCGCATCCAGGTCGTTCAGCTCGCTGGCCTGGACCAGCCCCAGGTGGCGGCTGGGCAGCTCGATACCGCGCTCGCGGGACAAGCCGCCATACCAGCGCAGGCCCTCGGTCAGGCTACCTTCCAGCAGTTGCGCGTGGCGCAGGCTGCCGACCCGGTTGGCCAACACACCGGCAAACGGCAGGTCCGCCTGGTAGCGTGCAAGGCCCAGGGCCAGCGCGCCGAAGGTCTGGGCCATGGCCGTGCCGTCGATCACCGCCAGCACCGGCACGCCGAAGTGGCGCGCCAGGTCGGCGCTGGACGGCGTGCCGTCGAACAGCCCCATCACCCCTTCGATCAGGATCAGGTCGGCCTCACCGGCGGCTTCCCACAGCAGGCGGCGGCTTTCCTCGGCGCCGATCATCCACAGGTCGAGCTGGTACACCGGCGCGCCGCTGGCTCGCTCGAGGATCATCGGGTCGAGAAAGTCGGGCCCGCACTTGAACACCCGCACCTTGCGCCCGAGGTTGCGGTGCAGGCGGGCCAGGGCGGCGGTGACGGTGGTCTTGCCCTGGCCAGAGGCCGGTGCCGCGATCAGCACGGCGGGGCAATGGCGCGGCTGGCTCACAGTTCCACGCCCTTCTGTGCACGGATGCCGGCCTGGAAGGCGTGCTTGAGCATGCCCATCTCGGTCACGGTGTCGGCCAGCTCGATCATCTCGGGTTTCGCGGCACGGCCAGTGACGATCACATGCTGCATCGGTGGGCGGGCCTGGATGTCGGACAGCACCTGGTCAAGGTCGAGGTAGCCGTGCTTGAGGGCGATGTTCAGTTCATCGAGCACCACGAACTGCACGCTAGGGTCTTGCAGCAACTGGCGCGACACGGCCCAGGCCGTTTCGGCGGCGGCAATGTCGCGCTGGCGGTCCTGGGTTTCCCAGGTAAAGCCCTCGCCCATCACGTGGTAGCGCACCTGCTCGGGGAAGCGGCGGAAGAACAGCTCTTCGCCGGTGCTGTTACGGCCCTTGATGAACTGCACCACACCGCACTGCATGCCATGGCCCAGGGCGCGCGCGAGCATACCGAAGGCCGAGCTGCTCTTGCCCTTGCCATTACCGGTCAGCACCAGCAGCAGGCCGCATTCGTTGGGGGAATTGGCGATGCGTTCGTCGATGATCGCCTTCTTGCGCTGCATGCGCGCCAGGTGGCGTTCGTCGCGTTCGGTGGATTCGCTCATCAGGGTTCTCCGCTGGCTGGCGCCACGGCAACGCGCGGCGACAGGTAAAAGGCGGGCAGACGGAGAACGCGCAGGGGCCGTGGCCGTACGCCACGGTGCACCGCGCATCACCCTCCGTGATGCCGTTGGCAGTATCAGGCCGGTCTCCGGGCTTGTGAGCGGGCCTTGGCCCAGGCCTGCGCGCCTTCCCGGGTGCTGGCACCCAGTGGCCCTGCGCGGCCGCGACTCACCTACCGTTGCGGGGGCAGCGCCGGAATCGCGCCATGCTGGCACCCACCGGCTTCCCAGTTTCACCCTGCCCAGTCGGGGCTGGCAGGGCACCTGAAACACGCGCGAAGGTTAGAGGGTTGCACCGGGAGCGTCAATCGAAGCGGGCCGCTTTGCAGTCGAACAGGCACCGCCCGGGTAATGGCCAATTCACCTGGTTGTGCCACACTGAATACAGTGATATCACATAGCCATCACTTTCAGCTGAACGCGATCACAACGATAACAGGAGAGCGCAGCATGCGAGGCCAGATCATCAACAACCCGCGCCTGGAGTTTCTCGCCCCGGTGCTGGAGCGCTGGGGCGACTGTATCGACCGCTTCAACCAGTTTGCCGGCGATGCCGAAGCACCTTACTGGCATGGCGCCGCCGCCAATACCGGGCTGCTTGCCGCAGCGGCGTGGCAGGCCGAACTGGCGGCGCTGCAGCAGTTTGCCGGCAAGAAGCAGCGCGACGAAGGCGAACACGAAGGGCGCTGCGACCTGTCGATCAGTAGTGCCGATGAAGCGCTGTACCTCAGTGTCAGCCAGCGCTGGCCAAGAATCGCTCGGCTGGACATGGCCGACGCCCTGCAGCAGACCGCTGCCCTGGCGCGCCAGGTGGCCTACCCCAGCCAGTTGAAAGCAGGGGCGCTGTTCATCAGCCCGTGGAAGGCTGGCCAGCATGCCAGCCCCGAGGAACTGCAGGACCTGGTCGACGATCTGCAGAAACATACCGCCTGTGCCATCGCCTGGTACTTCCCGTATGCATACCGCAAGTTGCACAACGAGCTGGGGCAGTATTTCCCGGGGGTGGCGTTGTTGCTCAAGCAGGCTTGAAGCAACTTCGGCTCGGGCCGGGGCCGGAACGCGTTAGCAAGCGCGACGTGGTTTCTGTGGGAGCGGGCGTGCCCGCGAAGAATCCAACGCAGTGGCTGGCACCGGCTGCGCCGGTGTTCGCGGGCGCGCCCGCTCCCACAGAGCCCCATTTAAGTCTCCTGTCGTAGTGAAGCGAGCCACCGCAGGTGCCCCAAGCACAGCCATCATGAGGAGCCAATCCCGATTACTGGTACACGGCTGCGGTTTCTGACGATTTATGCTCTCGCACTTGTACTTGACTCGCACTTGCTCTTGCTCTTGCTCTTGCTCTTGCTCTTGCTCTTGCTCTTGATCTTGATCTTGATCTTGATCTTGATCTTGATCTTGATCTTGATCTTGATCTTGATCTTGATCTTGATCTTGATCTTGATCTTG